>JAAFKI010000174.1 GCA_021399345.1 Candidatus Heimdallarchaeota archaeon | reverse complement strand
TTTTCGGAGGGAGGTCGAGTATCTTCATAACGACCAAAACGAGGATTAGCGGCAGCAATGACAGCTGCTCGAGCATTTAATGTAGCAACGATACCAGCTTTTGCTATACTGATCGTATTATGAAGAATAAGTCCATGAGATATGAAATTCTCAGTAGGTTCTATGGTTACATCATATACCCATTTAGTATGATATTCTCCTTCATTTATTATTTTCTCAACATTCTTTATTCTCAACCATCTGAACTCTCTTATGTAATCAAGTTCTATAATTGCTTCTTTCACTATTTCCAATTGTTGTTCCATAACTTGATTATATTTGTGGAACAAATCTGTTCTGTTTTCTTTTTCATATTTTGCAATAGTTGTTCTAGAAATACCAACAAGTCTTGCCATTTTGCTTTTAGAGTAGCTTACTAAGGTTCTAAGTTCTTCGGGAGTATTTACCTTAAGAAGACCTTCCCTAAGTAAATTGTATCGATCAGTTAGTGTGATATATCTTGTATTGATTACCTCTACATTTATACCATAATTATTCTTCAAATGTTGGTTGAAATAACCATCATAACTTAATCCCAGACTATGGAGAGAATCTATGATGAGGTGAGCTACATCTGGAGGTAGAACATCATGTCTTCTGTTTGAATTTCTGGTTTTCGTCAGAAGATTCATCAATTTTGGATTTGATAATTGATCTTCAATGATAAGAGATGAAAATCTCTCAAGACTATCTCCCCTAATATAAATCTTATATCTAGTTCTCTTATTCTCCTTATTCTGTCCGAATGAATATTCCTCTTCGGTAATTCGTGAACTTAATCCTAAAGTTAAGAGTAAATCTTGATAATCGTGAGCTAAACCTTTTGATGATGTAGAGTAAGCCATGGAAGTACTTTCAATAGAACCGTCTCCAATAAAAGCTGCTCTGAGATAAGCACTTCTTAGTTCTTCGTCAACGCAGAATATTTTCTTATCAATACGTTTTAGATAACTCTTCTGCATGGTTTCTGGGAAGTTTTCTTTTAAGTAATTATAAACATCAATTGAAATGATTCGAACTGTTCTATTTTGTTCTACATAATTCATAGGTTCGATGTTGAAGCTATTTCTAATACAATCTATCATTTCAGTTACAACATCAGGATCAGTATTGCTCAAACCTACTTCCATTGAGGATCCTGCATAAGAGTATCCTTCAGCAGTGTAATATCCTAAGAAAATTGCTAAGTCCTTTGTAATTGTATCTGGGAGAGTTAAATCTTTTCTACCTCTTGAGAAATTAGTAGCTAAAGAAGAGCTATTCTTGTTTTTTAAGCGTCGAACACCAGGAACAAACATGTCCTTAGTAACTTCTTCAGCATCAATAGTCTGAATCTTACCATCTTGCTTGATATAAATTGGATGTTCTGGTGTGACAATGATATCTCTGCCGTTTGAATATGTTATCTTGATGAAATGGTCGGGGGCTAAATGACGACTAACTCTGTTTACATTTGTATGAAATATTGTTTTGAAATCTGTTGTTAGAATATTAAACCCTAGATTCTCAGTTGAAAGAATTTCACAATCTTTCCCTAAGATTCTATTTGACCCATTTTCTTTAAATAAATCATCAACAAATTTACCAATTTTCTTCTTTTGACCGTTTAATAATGATATTTCAAAACTTGGATGATAAGATTGTTGTTCCATCGCTTCATGGATTGACGATCTATCGACTGGATTCATCTTATCAAACTCATCAATCATACAAATTCCGCGATCGGCTAGTACTAGTGCTCCTGCTTCTAATCCAAATTCTCCTGTATCTGGGTCTCGTACAACAGCTGCGGTATTATGGGTGATAAATCCATTTACAATGAAATTATGTGTTTCTGGTATCGTTAAATCATATACATACTCATCTGTGCTTGCATATTCTTTTAGTTCTATTATTTCATCCCACAAAATATCTGAATCTGCTAAAGATTGTAATAGTTTATATTTTCCAAGTAGTTCTTCATGTTTTACTTTCACATTCACTACCAAATTTTCAAAGTAGCTATCGATTTCTTGACCTAATGTCCGATTGATTGCAGATAATAATGTTGTGATAATTCGAATTGGTAAAGTTACTTCTCTGTCTCTTAGGAAGTAATCACGAATGTTATGATCTGTTAAACCAGTCATTTGCATTATTTGTTTTTTAGTAATTGTTTTTAGAAGTGATTTGTAGAAACTGTTACGCATTTGATATGGTACTTTCACTCTGTGTCTTAACCAATCAGTTTTGAGAACAGACAGTATATCCTTTATCCGATCTCTTGACATGGATTTCTTTATACTGGAGCTTGAAAATGCTCCTTGATATCCGGCAAGATCCCTATTAGAATAGTTGTAGAAATCTTTCAATTCCTTTATGATGTGACCTGCATTAGGAACATTATCTAAATTATTGTGCTTTTTTCTACTAAGACTACATATTTTTTCCAGTTTTTCTTTTTTCTTTGAATGTTTAAAACCAATCTTATTATTGAAAATCACAAAATCCTTACTTTTACTGAATGTTATTTCGTATCTCTCAGTCTTTCCTATAATCTTCGAACCATCTTTCTTTATCACTGTTTTTGGTGGTCTTATTCTACGGAAAGTTACGATGTTAAGAACTGATAAAGCCTGTTGCACAAAGTCAGCTAACTCTTTACTTGTAGTAGAAAATCCT
Organism: Candidatus Heimdallarchaeota archaeon; assembly: GCA_021399345.1. Taxonomy (GTDB): domain Archaea; phylum Asgardarchaeota; class Heimdallarchaeia; order Heimdallarchaeales; family Heimdallarchaeaceae; genus UBA460. The sequence goes on along the minus strand of JAAFKI010000174.1, from coordinate 1,339 downwards.
ATATGTGAAGAACTGTTTTCTCTTGTGAAAATCCACCCATCTGCATCATACAAACCCTGCATGAAATTATATAGATATTTTTCATCATAGAAGAGAATATCTTGATTTGGAGTTATTCTTGATGATTTAGGCGCAGAACAAAGCCCAAAGTAAGAGAACATGTGATAAAGCAATTTCGACCATATTCTATATTCTGTTGGTCTAAATTCATTTCCTTGTGTCTTGCTTATATCTAAACCTAATTTATTGAAGAATTCCTCAAAAATCTCTAGCATTTCTGGATTTCGGTTTGAGAGACCTATAGTTACACCACCATAACCTTCTTTCCGTTTGTCAATAGAAATTCTCCCATCTCCAACGAGTAAACCTAGAATGTAAAACCAGTCCTCATTAAGTGTCCTAGGAAGGGAAATTGTTTGTCCTTTCTTTATTTCTAATTCAATCAAATCTGGAAGTAACAATTCTGGATCCTTCTTAGCTAATTTACACAATCTCTCGAAATTAGTAAGGGTAATTCTTCCTCTAATATTACTGTGTTGCCATGAGTAAACTGTTGATTCTGAAACCTCGAGTAACTGGGCTATCTTTCTTTGAGTTGCAATATTATTCTGCTTCTTAATCTCTGTGATCAGCTCCTTTACAGTTTCATCAGCATTAACTAGAGTAATTTCACCTGGGTAATCTCTTATTAATGAATAGGTTGAAGGAATAGTTTTCTTTGAATAAATTGGAAGATGTCTAGATGTTGCCAATCTTTCTCCTTTTATTAGTAAATTAGCAGCTTTCCAAACAAGTCCGTCATCTTTATCAATAGTTAACATGCTGGTTTGTGGTGTTACTTTGATTTCCTTCCCTGTTCTAGAGGTAATTTTTATCAGAATTTTCGGACTTCTAATCTTCCAGTATCTGGATATTGATTGTTTCTCTAGTTTAAGATTTCTTGAATGGATAGCTTGATCGTTAGGATTATTGTTTTTTACATAATTCATTTGTTTATTGTATTGAAGAACTTCACCAGTTTCAAATTCACGCTCAACAATATCTGAAATTCTTTCTATGTTGTCATGTAAATATATTTTACTATCTCCTGAAACACATAAACCTGCTGCTGAACTAGCTTTACCTGAGGTTAAAAGCCCTCTAGGAGCTAATCTATTAACATATTGCAGCAGTTGACTATTATGTACCACAATACCATTTGCTAAGAAGTTGTGAGTGTCAGGAACTTGTAAATCATAAACCCACTCAAATTTGGTTTTTATCCCTTCAATTTCTATTATTCTATCCCAAAAGATATCCGAAACTACTAACTTCTCTAACCTATTTATGTCACCAGAAT
>JAAFKI010000173.1 GCA_021399345.1 Candidatus Heimdallarchaeota archaeon | reverse complement strand
TACCCAGCAGGAGAATCAAAACATGGACCAATTGCTCTAGTTGAGGAAGATTACCCTGTTGTTTTTGTTGCTCCAAAAGATCAAACACATAAGAGAATAATAGGAAGCATAATGGAGATGAAAGCAAGAGGAGCTTCAGCAGTAGTAATAATAGAGGAAGGAGATAAGGATATAGAACAACTAGGAAAATGGAAGTTAGAAGTGCCAAAAGGATATTCGGAGACATTAAGCACAATACCATATGTGATACCTACGCAGCTTCTTGCGTACTATACAGCTATGAGAAAAAACTGTTCGATCGATACTCCAAGGCACCTTTCAAAATCGGTAACGGTCCTTTGATAAACATTTAATTAATTAAATTTGTTTTTCAATAAAGATACTTTTCGATTCGTCTTCGAGTGAGTTTAGTATTAGTTCCAAATCTTCAAGATTAATATCAGTTTCACTGAAGAAAATCTCAGAAACAGGTGCTAAATGATCGTGTTTTCCCATTACAAACTTGACTGTTTTTTGATTTAACAATCGATCAACGAATGTCTTCCTTCTTTTTGGGTAGTAAATGAAGAGATTGTGAGCGAAAAGTTGCAGGTTTTGCAGAGACTCAAATAACCAAATTGATGCATTCATGCATGAACCAGTTTCATTGATAATTCTAGATTTATCTATAGAATATTTGACTTGAAGTTTATCTAATAATGCTCGAATCATTTTATCATTTTTGTGAAAAGAAAATGATATTCCGAATCTAGCTATTCCACCACAAACACTCCCATCTCCTTCTAGAACTCCAAACAAGAAATTCCACATGTGATTTTTGTCATCACATAAGTTCAGATATTCCATCATTTCTTTTAGAATTCTTGTGTGTAGTTTCATTAACAATGACCGATCATCTCTAATAGATAAAGAACCACAAACATTCCATTTTCGAATGCCATCTGATTTTGCTGTTCGAATTTTTACTCTTTCCTTTTGAATTTCAATCCCAGTTTCTTTTCTCCAATACTTGATGAGAGCTTCCTTTATGTTATTCTCTTTTCTCTTATCTGATGGTTTCTTAGTATAAATTAATCTGAATTTCAGATAATTCCCAAAAACTAAGGTGTTATAATTAGCAAGATAATATATTGCTTGTTCTGGAGTTGAAGCGTTTATTCTCCAAGTCCATCCTTTCTTAGTACCATCAGCATAATAACAGCCAAAATAATGTATGAACTCAAGCAGGTTTATTCTGATTGGTGTAAACACTGGTACATGATTTCCTAGGAATATTATCATCTCATTTTCATGTACTTTACCAATTATCCCATCAGGAAAAAGTTTAGGTAAGTAGAAGTTCTCATAATTCTCTTTTTCTTTCAGTTTGGGAGGTAATTTCTCTATTCTTCTCACAAATTTCGCTCTTGCTTCTGTTGAACGTGGAACATCACTTAACCTTAGAGTAAATCTATATTCGTTCTTATCTGACCTATTCGAGCGATCAATCACAGTTATTATAACCACTTCTCTAAATATTCCTTCTTCTGTAAGTATTTCCACCTCAAACATATCATTTTCTTGGATATCATTCTCCTCTACTATTGAATTGGGTAACCCCACAATCTTATCTGAATTTATTTTTATTGGATAATGATCCATCTGATAGATGTAACAAGTAACAGTTTTACCTAATAGAGAATACTCTTCACACAAATCCTTAGAGATGTAGAATCCCCATCCCTTATTCTTTCTATTTAATTTCGCTGTTAATACCTGTGTTTCCAGATTGGAATCAATTAAGGTCAGATCATAAAATAAACCTGTTTCCAAAGTTTCTCTTAACTCAATTGGAACGGTTATCCATCCTGTTCCATTAGAACCTCCTTTTAATATCCTCCCCTCCCATTCAACTACTTTCCTAGCTCCTTCCCATTCAGGTTTTTTCATTGCCTTAATTTCATTTTGTTTCTTTCTAGGAAATCCTATTCCTGGTTGATGCTTCTTAATAAAAACACTTACCTCTTTTTCATAGAGATTATATTCAGAGCATATTTCAACTGGAATGTAAATAAACCAAGAACCTCCAGAAGATTTTCTTAAATCTGCCGTGAAAGCAACTTCATCATTTTCTTCTGTAAACATAAACACATCATAATCTAAACCAATCTCTGCTTCTTCTCTCATTTCAGCAGGTATTGTAATCCACCCCTCCTCCCTTGTTGGACGGTTTCTAACTCTCCCCAACCAGTTTACTTCACTATCTCTTTCAATAGCAAATCTATCTAATACGAGTTCTTCAGAATTTTCATTCTTAGCAATACTCTCTTCTTGAATTTCATGAGAGTTTTCTTCAATCATAGTTTCTGTACCACTAGTATTATCTGTACTTTTTTTAATAAACACCTGTTCTTTTTTGTGATACTCCCCTAAACTTGGTGTCCCATTCAGTATCTCTTCCAACAATCTCTCTGTCTCTTTCACTTCTAATTTAGCTAGTTCGGCTAATCTTGCTAATGCTACGGGCACCCCTGCTTTAATATCCCAGATGATTATCCCTCTCAACTTGTTCTTGTTTATCTCCTTCTTCTCTTTGTACCACTCTTTTCTTGTCTCTACTCCCTCTTTTATCGCTCTTCTCACTTCTTTCTTATTGGTTATGAACTTTCCTTGCTCCATGAACCCACTACTGGTCTGGTCATAATCTTTCTCTAGTGTTTTCGCTAATCTGTTGGAAGTTTTAGCTATCCCTACCATGAATACTGGTGAGATAGATGTCCAGATTATGGTCAAGTTCACTTTGTGGTTGAAGATTATTACCGCTACACAAACCAGTGATCCTGTTACCAATATCTGCGCAACCTTTCCTAACACCTTCACTCTTTTCAGATTATCTTCTACAAAAGTCATCTTGAAGATAAATTGGGCAACATAAAGGAGGAAAAGTGTTGAGACGATTATACTGCCATACAATAGAAAGTAAGCTTGCCAGATATTGTTGAAGATGAACAGAGAAGAAGTGGAAGGAAGGGCTTGTAATTGGTTATTGACGAAGAAGAGAATGCCAATATTAACCATAAGCAAAATTAGAATAAAAACAATTATCATCCCTTTTAGAACTTGGATAGTAGTCTGTTGTTTGAGAGTTGTTACCGTTTTGCGAAGTAATTTTCTAAATGTATCCACATCACTAAAAAACTCCTTTACTCTCGTTCTGAGATTTTTGAAGAAATTGAGATTGAAATCTAGGAGTAAGACGAAAAAGCTGAAAGAAAAGGAGATGAAAACGGAAAGAGCTAAGAAGAGCCAATGGAAAACATCAAAGAGACGGAAGAGGAAATAGAGGCCTACATAGGTTGAAAGGAAGGTGAACAGAGCTAAAATCAATCTTACCCACTCCTTTTGTTTCTCTTCTTGGACTGACCCTGAATCCCTAGACTGAGTCTTCTTCATTCCTTTCCTGTAGATCCGCTTATCTGCGAAATAAAAGAATAATATACTATATACTCCTAACAACCAAGAGATAGAAAGAGGTACAGATAGAGGAGAACTACTAGAGGAGTTCTCTGAAACTGGCATCTCTGCTATACTCAATTGGTATTGTAATTGTCTTATAACAAAAGGGTTGTTTATTCCGAATATTTGTAAACTAACAACAATCACATGATAGCCTGCTTGAACGGTCAAAGTTTTACTGATGTTGGTGAAACCATCATAATTAATACTACCAGATAGAGCTTCGTTATCATCTATCTTGACTATTATAGCTAGGTGATCAAAGGGATATTCATAAGTTGAAAAAATATCGAAATTAAGTGCTAACTCCAAGAAAGTGCTTGAATCCACTGTTTCGAAGACATCATAGAACCACAAAGCAGTGTAAGAAGATTCTGCATTAATGATTTGCTCGTTTTCCAAAACCCTAGTTAGTTGGTCTTCACCTAGAGTGTCGACAGGGGCTGTTTCTATAGTACTGGTTCTAAAAATATTGAACTGGCCTAACCCTAAAGCAGAACCTTGGATAGTAAACAGCAAATCCTGATGATACTCAGTTGTGTAAGTATGGAGTTCAATAGTATCATTCTCCACCATCTGGTTAAAATAACTTATCTCTCCTTTACCTATCACTTCCGAACCGCTAGAAAATTGATAGTAAAGAGCGGGAGAAATTAGCGAACCAGTACAGCTGTAATCCAGAGTTATGTGTAGAACTTGTTTAGCATGATAGCGGTCAGGTTTTAATTCTGAAAGATCAAAAGAATGGTTGAAAGTATCTCCATTCCACTGAAAAGAATCCAGGCAACCAACTTCAGGGAGGAAGATGGAGGAAGAACCTATAGTAGCAATATCGGTTATGATGATTGAAGTCGTACAAACATTTACAGAAAAGTTCAGAGTAAGGAAGTTTAATCCAATATTTGGTGTAAAATAAGTTGTTAGAGTGTTTGTAGAATCTACATGGATCGATTCCTCCGCTACCGTTTTGCCATTTACATTCACACTCACTAGTCGTTCGAATGATTGGAAATAACTGGTAGTGAAGGAGAGAGTGAGATTAAAAAAAGAAGTGGTGTTGTAGAAGTAAAAGGCTGTAGATAATTCTCTTGATACCCAAGAGTTCATACTACCTTTAAGAATCAACCAATCTTGAGAGAAAGGTAAAGGAGAAGAGGATTCAGTAATTTCAGGAATAGCCACTGGTTCTATCTTTGTCGAAGTAAGAATATTTAATGTTCCTGCGGAACTGTCAGATGATTGACCAGCACAGATAATCGATATATCTAAACTCCCAGAATACGGGGTGGTGTAATAGAAGTTCTTTGTTAAATTATGAACAGCTCCTTCCTGAAAAATCTGATCTATTGTAAAGACAACTCTTGATGTATTGATCAAGAACGATACTTGCAAACCTTCTGAAGTGCTGGTACCATCCACCCAGAAAGAAAGCATTATTTTGTTTAGACTTCCTAATTCTAAATCAAGCAGATGTAAAGTATACACTTCTTCATTGTATGAACTATTAAAGTCAAAAGAGATGTCTTGGGGGAGATTCGAAGATGTAAAAGATTCAGATGGAATAGAATTAGCTCTTGTTGAAAAACTGACCAAAAGAAAGGTACCACTAACTAGAGTAGCCAATAATATTGAAATATAGAACCTTTTTTCTGGTTGCAATGTTGTCTACAATTATATCCGCAAAATGATTTAAAAACTAGAGAAAATCCAGCCATAATGTTTATTTAACAACTGTTTGATAGTTAACAATTGTGAAAAAAACTCAATTATGCGTTATTTTCTTTTCCTCCTTTTTTCAGAGAAACAATTATATTGGTTAAATCCTTTCACTAACTGGTCTACTATAGACCATAGGAGACGAGTTTAAATGAAAAAGAAAGTGAGTTTAATTTTTGTTTTATTGTTTTGCTTTAGTCTTTTGTATTCTACTTCGCTAACCACAGGTTTTGGACTTGATGTGACTATGACCATCTATGGTAATGTTACAAGTGAAGCTGGTGGTGGGATAGTAGGTGCAATAGTTGAATTATGGAAAGACGGATCACTTGTAAAAACAGATTACACAGAAGATAATCCAAATACCCCAAGTATTGTAGAAGGATTTTACAGTATAACTTATACGGGACCAAGAATAGCATTGTATTATCTGAAAGTATTTGCGACCGGTCATTTTTCTCAAGAAAGGTTTATAGTTTTTAGAGCAGGTTCTTCTGAACAAAATTTTGTACTTGAAATTGATTACCCAGCACAAACAACCGTTGCAGGAAGAGTAAGAGACACCCAAAGCCCTGCGAATGGCTTACAAAATGCAAGAGTATATCTAAGCATGGATAACGAAATACTGCAAAAGACTGTTTCAGACAACGATGGCTATTTTGCATTCTCTCCCGTAACTCATACTGAACTTGTGACCTTCACTGTTGAAGCTTATAAGTGTGGAGTTCGCCAAGTGAAAACAGTATCCTCATCTGTAACTTGCACTAAATATGCCTTTTTTTATTTGAATGCAGGAACAAGTTATGCTGTATTAGTAGGAATTTCGCAGTATGAAAATGGTTGGCAAAACGACATCTCTGGTGCCGAACGTTCAACAAATGAATGGTATGATTATTTGAAGAACGATATGTATTATGATGAAATTTATGTCTATGGAGATCATATCTCAGACTATACATACTATACAGATCGTGCTACGGAGAGTAATATTAAAGATAAACTAAAAGATATAAGAAACGAAGTTGGTCCCGAAGATATTGTTGTAATATATTTTGCGACACATGGCTCAAATGCGCCCTCTCTAACTTGTTGGGATGATGGAAATAGTATAAGTGAGTATGAATTCAAAAATATTCTGCCTAAGAACTCCAAAACATTTGTTTTTCTTAGCTCATGCCAATCAGCATCATGGATTAATCCTTTATCATCAACATCTAGCAATGAAGATTTGTTCATAGTTACCGTAACTAGCTATTATGACTTAACTATGGGAGCTAGTTGGGATATCTTTTTCCGCCTTATTCTGACTCAAATGGAAGGAACCGATTACTATCTTTTTAATGGTGTGAAGTATTATTTCCATAAAGGAAACGATGTTTCTATGGAACTTGCATATAAGGACACGTACAGATATTGGGACTTTAAGGGAAATGTAGCTGCAGAATTAGGCTGGATGTGGGATATAGATAATGGGGCTATAAATAATGGAGACATAGTTGATGATTCAAACCCCTTCTATCTCTAATTTTCTCTTCCTCTTTTCTTTTTTTCTTTTACTTTTTATATCTAGATTCTGTTATACTAATGAGTTTTGATGATATCTTCACTGAGAAAAAACTTGATAATTCTAAGTTTAGTTATTCTTTTCTCTTTTAATACAGTCTACTCAAACAATTATGTGAATGCAGACCCCGGGTCAATTCGAATAGAAACGTTTTCTTTCCCATTTGTTTCTCATTCACCTATTGTTATCTCCTCTGATGATGATTTCCTCGCCTTTCCCGGTTCTGGTACTCTTGAGGACCCCTTTCTCATTGAAGGTTTCAATATTACTTCTAGTAATCCTTTTGGCATTCATATCAGCTCTACTACCAAGTATATCCTCATCAAGAACTGCTTTATCGATGTTTCTCTTATTGGCATCCTAATTGAAGATGTCTTAGATGGATCTGTCAGGATTGAGGACAATATTATAGTTGATAGTGAAGATATGAATGGTCATGGTATCGTAATTTACATCGCTAGAGAGGTTGTTTTGAAGAATAATTTCATTTCTAATCATGCTTCCTCTGGTTTTGTTTTGGCTGGAGCTGATTACTGTTATATTCTTAACAACTCTTTTACTTTCAATGGTCAAACAGGGATGGAAGTGGTTTACGTTAATACTTTAGGTATCTTCGAGAACGAATGTAATGATAATGCTAAAGGAGGGATGTATGTTGGAGGGGGAGATTTAGCTATCATCATGGGGAATGATTGTTCAAGAAATGGGGAAGAAGGGATATATTTAGAGGAGAGTGAGAGTTGTGCTATTCTCAACAATACTATAGAAGGGAATGGTCTTTGGGGGATGAAGATGGATGGCGCTAGTGGGAGTCTGTTAAACTACAACTTGTTTAGAGATAATGTATTAAGAGGATTGTATCTAGATGAAGATTGTGAGAATAATTGGACATATATGAACGATTTCATAAAAAATAGTGGAGAGGGTTACTCTCAGGGAAGGGATGAAGGGGGAGGAAATCATTGGTGCAATGAAATTGAGGAAAAGGGGAATTACTGGAATGACCTCGATGGAAGAAATGAATATGAAATTGCAGGAAATACAAAAACCAAAGACATATACCCTTACGAGAAACCGATAGGTCTAAACAGTTTCACTAGTATGGAAAGTAACAAAGTAGAATATACCTTTATCATATTTCCTTTAGAAATCCTGTATTTCACGCACAAACAACAAACACATAAGAAGAAATTCAGAAAATTTTAACTTCGACAAACCTTGCTGAATTGATTTTTTTTTATTCAGAATCAATCTACTTTTTTTAGTTTCTTTGTTTTCTTTAATATTGGTTTGAAGGTATTTTGTACATTGTCAAATGAAGTTCTTGTTCCAAGTTTATCAAGTTTCTCTCTAAAACTTTCATACGTGGTGATTTGTTTCTCAATTTCAGAATATCGTTCTTTAAATTTATATTTCACTTGTATCTCTGTTAGTCTAGGTGTTCTTTGAAGTATTGAAAGGTATTTTTGAAACAATTTCTTATTAACATCTCCTATTATACGATCTGGTAGTATTCTCTTTGAATTCAATTGAATTGACCTTATATGATTCTCGAAAATTATATGTTCAAATAGATTGAAGGCAGCTATTGATTCTGCCATAATATGAACTGGAAAATCCCCAGTCAAAATTGCCATTTCAATAGGATTGTTATTATTCCAATTCTGTCCAAATACAAGTATAGCATCATCGAATCTTTCAGGGACTTTGGTATTTTTAGGATAGGGGACAAATTGAAAAGTATGACTAAAGGCATTTCTAACTGGCTTATATAAATTCCAAAACTCAGCTATAAAGGAAAAAACAAACTTGGTTCTTACCATTATTTTTTGATATACATCTTCAATGGTCTCAACATCTCGGTCACTTAATGTCATGCTTTCCTTTATTTCCTCAATACCATTAATCCAAAGAACCCATTTCCAAATATCGAAAGACTCATTATTTTTCAGAATGTTAATTGTATCATTAATTTCACTCATATTTGTAGAAAAATACCATTTTCTCATTTTATCGTGATCTATTCCTTTTTTCTTTGCAAGAAGTCCGACTCTAGCTAAAGTCACTAAAGATTCTATATTTTTAATAACATGTGACATCATATCTGCATTGATTAGTCTTAATAAAGCAGTCTCATCTTTTGGTTCAAAACCTTTCTTCCACTTGTAATTGCCATCTTTAATATTTCTATAATTTGTCGAGAGGAAGAAAGCATATGTTTGCCTATTTTTAATTGCATCATTCATTGCTTTAATTGTATAATACCACTGTTTTGATTGTTCTGTGAAAACCACTACAAAATCACCCATCCTTTATTATCAACTAAACTTGATAGAAGATTTTTATTTAAATGTTCTTCAAACTAATGATCTGGATGCAGAAAAGATAGAAAACTAAATTTGTTTGTGTTTCTAGATATTCTAATACTCAGCATCTGGCAAATTCTGTCTAATAAACTTAAAGAATTCTCGAGCATTTTTGATGTATTCTTGAACACTTTTTCTTTGTAAGTTCTCTTTGACAGATAGCATAAATTCTTCAG
>JAAFKI010000172.1 GCA_021399345.1 Candidatus Heimdallarchaeota archaeon | reverse complement strand
TCTGGATTATCTAGTGGATCTTCGGATACTTTCTTGCTTTGTTTGTTTTTTGAGTGAACTCCGTAATAAGCTCTGTAAGATAATAAAATTATGGGAAATAATATAGAAGAAAGAATAATTAAGGCTATTATCCATCCATTCATTTCTATATAATTATTTACTTCGTAATTTAAAAAGCTTCTGAAATTTAATTAGAACGGTTTAAGCAAAAGGATTTCTAGTATAATATAATTCACAATGTTCGATAAATTACCCCAAAGAAGACATGAAGTATTTTTTATTTTTGACATATGAATTCAATGCTAGATAATGGATGAAAAAAATGAATGATTTTGAAACCTAAATTGGTTAGAACAGATCTTATTTCATAAGGATTCCATAAATAAAAGCATCTGTAAGCTTTTATTTCATCGACTTTTAATAATGTCCCGCCATTCTCTGTTATCCTAGAATTTGGTTCACTTATCTTTATGCTACCAGTTAGCATAATACCTAAGAAAAGGTAACCCCCAGGTTTGAGAGCTCTAAATATCGACTCAAGAATCCTCTTTTGGTCCTCATGCGGCACAAAATGTAGAGTGAATAAATCCATAATTCCATCATACTTAGTTTCAGGATATTCAAATGTTAAAAAATCTTGAACCCAAAGATTGTATGTCTCTGAGTTAAATCCAGCTAAAGTAAAAAATTCCTTACATTTTTTAATTGCTATAGGTGAAATGTCTAAACAATCGACTCTATGACCTTCATCTAAAAGAAGTTGTGCGACATAACCTGTACCACATCCTTGGTCAAGAATCAAACTTCTTTTTGGTAATAACTTTAGAAAAAGCTGAAATCTTTGATTCTGTACTGAAGTTCCTATTGCTCCCCTTCTATCTACTATTACTGTATAATACTCATCAAAATGCTCAAGGTTCAGCTCTACCGCTTCATTGGTTTTCACAATTTCACCTGTTCGTACAAAGGTTACTACTAAAAAATACGATTCGGGTCTTTTCATTTAAGCTTTATGAGTACAAAATTTTCTTCTTAAACTATATCTCTATCTACTTTTCCATCTAGTATTGTTCCCCATGCACAGAATTTCAGTTTCTTCCATCTTGGAAATAGTTCTTCGTTTTTTAATCCTAAAAGATCTCCAAAGAATAGAGTTAAAATAATTCCATGACTAACACTGAAGATTTTCTTATTAGAATGGGTGTTTTCGATTCGCGATATCCCCCTTTTGAATCTTCCTAGCGCATTTTCAGCAGTTTCCCAACCGAAACTACATTCTGATGGGTTATCGAAAATTCTCCAGACTTTCGTTTCATAATCTTCTTGAGTCTCAATAAATTCTTGCCCTCTATCTAATTCCTTTAGGTTAGGATTTAAGTTAATATCCTTCTCTATTCGTTCTGATAGGTAAAAAGCTGTTTGAATTGCTTTCTTTTCCGAGGAAGAGATTATTACATCTACATCGTCAAATTTTCCAGAGGAAACTACATTACATACTTCTTCTATTCCTGCTTCTGATATTACCCACTTTTCTGCAGGTAGACTTTTGTCTATTGTTGTCAATGCATGTCGAAGAAAGATGTATGTGTTTTTCATTGATTCAGAATATTATCGAATATTATCTATAAAAAAATTGTGAAAAAAGAAAGAGATGAAATTAGAGTGATTCTTCATATAACTGAACTAATCTGTCTCTAACTACGTCACTTCTATACTCTGGTAAAATGGTTGGAGAATATCTTTTATCTTTTAGATTTAGAGCATCAAGAGCCTTAATTGATTTATGAACATGAGCAAGAGAAAGTTTTCCTGTGGTACTCTTTTTCTTGTATTCATTAGCTGCTGTGATACCAGCCCTTCTTCCGAATACATTTATTTCTAAAAGAGAATTACCCATAAGACGATTCTTACCATGAACTCCTCCGGAAATTTCCCCTGCTGCTAAAAGTCCCTTAAGAGATGTGTGACAACTCTCATCATGCTCTACACCACCATTCTGATAATGTAAGGTAGGATAAACAAGAATTGGATCTACGGTTATATCGATATCAAACCTATTCATCATTCGATGCATAGCACTAAGATTTTTCATAATTGTACCTTTTCCTTTGATTTCCTCAATTAAAGGACTATCTAGCCAGACTCCTCTCATTTGGGTTGGAGTTTCAATATAATTGTCAGTTGCTGCACAACATTTGATTATAGATGATGCTTCAACATCTCTGGGTTCCAATGGATAACAAATTTGTTCCCCATTTCGTCCAAGAACTTGACCTCCTAAACTTCGAACTTTTTCAGTAATCAGTAGTCCTACAATTTGTTCTGGAAATGCTGCACCAGTTGGATGGAATTGTGTAGCATCTAAATCTCGTAATTTAGCACCTGCACGATAAGCCATAACTACACCATCCATAGTTGCACCATAGTGATTAGATGTTGGAAAACCTGCTACATGAAGTCTTCCAAAACCACCTGTGGTTAAGATGGTTGTTTTAGCTCTAACAACAAAGTATTGTTTTGTTTCGATGTTATATAGAACAGCTCCTGTTATTCCTCCAGTTTCATTTGTAATAAGCTCAACAGCGGGAGAAAATTCTAGATAAGGAATTTCCTTATTTATTATCTCATCTTTTAATGTTCTAAACATCTCCAGTCCAGTGTAATCCTTAGAACAATGCATTCTATTTCTTGATGTACCACCTCCAGGATTCTCAATAAAACTACCATCTTCAGTACAATCATACATTACTCCAAGGTCCTTATGCCATTTGATAATTTTCGGGGCATCACTAACTAAGGCTTTGACCAGCTCAGGTTTGTTCTCGAAATGTCCCCCTCCTATTGCATCCATATAATGAATTAATGGACTATCTACAGGACGATCAGCTGCTTGAATACCACCTTGCGCCATGACTGTATTGCAATCTCCAAGTCTGAGTTTTGTAACAAGCAGAATTTCCTCTTTTGGTACTCCAGAGTAGTTGGCCCACAAGGCTGCTGAGGTACCAGCACCGCCTGCACCAATGATTAATATATTAACATCATAATCGATTTGGTTTAAATCTATATCATCTGGATTTACCATTGGATAAGCTTCAATAACATCTGCAACTTCATTGGGTACATTATCACCTTTGTTACCTCCCCAAGAAATATTCCTTTTAAATTTTGGATTATAATCTGGGTGAAAATTGTCAAGAACTTCTTTTCGTTCTTTTAGAGATAAATCTTCTATAATTTGGTCGATACGCTTGTTTCTTGTTTTATTAACATTATCTATGCTTTTTCGCATATCTTCAGGATAACCTCTTATCATCTTCATTTTTATCACGCCTTTTTCTGATCAACGAAATCTCGTTCAGTATATCGTTTCTTTAAACCATCCTTTGAGAGAGAAATCAGTTCTTTAAAACCCTCCTCAAAGACACCGTTTTCAATTTCTTCAACTCTTTCAATTAGAGTTTCTGGAGTGCTAGTGTTGTATTTTCCATGTAGTCTTCTAGCAAGCATACCAACATGATACTGTGGAATTTCTGCAGGACATCTAATCGCACATAAACCACATTGAACACAGTCAAAAGACACCTCTGCAGCTTTATCAATCTGACCTTGAAGACTATATTGCACATAGTCCATAACTTGAATTTCCTGAGGGCACACTTTTGAACAAGCGTTACAACTTAAACATCTTGCTACTTCAGGATAATATTTCAGGATTGAACTCGCTGTAGGTTTAAGTGAATCCACATCGTAGATTGCCTTAGGAGCAGGTACAAATGGTAATTGAGTTAATACCATTCCATCTTCAACTTGTGTCTGACATGCTAGTGCAGCATATATTCTGTAGTCACCTGCTTTTCGATATAATGTTGCACAAGCTCCACAAAATCCAGCTCTACATCCAGCACCCCTTTTAATTTTAAAACCTGCATACTCCATCGCTTTCATTATTGTTAGAGATGCGGGTACTTCATGCGCAGAGCCCATAATATATATTTTCACCGTAAGGGGTTCATTCTCTTCTTTTGTTTTGGTCTTTGACATTTTTCTAACCCTCTATTTTGCTTTTTTCCTCCCAATTAATCCTAATTCCTTGAGGAGAGGTTCAGGATTTATGAAATGATCATTAAAGTGATTGATTTTCACTGGTTCTCCCATTGCTATAGCCATCAACTGAGTAAAGTAAAACACCGGAATAGGTGATTTTCCTGCAGTATTTTTTGCCATAGCTTTTTGCTGTTGGTCTATGTTGTAAGCACATAAAGGGCAAGCAAGTACTAGTGCATTTGCTCCTCTTTGTTTTGCAGCTTCAACAATTTTCTCAACTTGGGAAGAAACAATAATTTCTTGATCTACTATGTGATAGGAGCCACAACAGAATTTGAATAAAGGAGACATTACTAGCTCTGCTCCTAAACTTTCAACTAAACTTTCTAAAACATCAGGCATCTCTTCATCGTCAATCTTAGCTTCTTCAGGGTGTAATAACATACAACCATAGTAAGGTGAAATTTTCAGACCTTCAAGCGGATTGACCACTTTTTCAGAGATTTTTTCATATCCTATTGTATCTCGAAGAATTTCCAAGAAATGCTTTACTTCCATATCTGGTTCGTAAGTTTCTTCATCTTCTTCTAATTGATAATTAATCTTATCTAAAATTTCTTGATCTTTCTTAACTTCATTATTGACAATTTTTAGAGTACTATTACACATAGAACAAAGAGTAACTACTTGATTTTGAGATTCTTCAAGTGTTTCAATATGTTTTCTTGATCTCGATAATACTCGAATAGGTGCAATACGTTTCATGATATTGTCTGAGGTAAGAGTATGTACAGTTCCACAGCAATTCCAATTCGGCATTTCAACTAGTTCAGCATTTAATTTCTTACTGACAGCTATAGCAGTTTCTTCAAAACCTTTAGCATTTGTTTTTAGATTACATCCTGGAAAGTAAGAGTATTGTACCATTTGCTAGATCATCCTGTTTTTTTGCGAAAATTGCTGACTAAAGCAATATTTGGAAGCTTATCTAAAGCTTCTTTTGAAATTTCAGAAATTATAACTTTCTCATAATCCTCTCTCAAGCTATATTCTCGTACTGCCTCCATTAATGCTGCAACATCAATTTCTCGAGGACATCTAACAGTGCAAGTTAAACAACTAGAACAAACCCAATGAGTATTTGATTTCAGAACTTTTTCTTTTTGCCCGATTTGAATAAGGTGAATAAGTTGACTAACTGATCTATCCATTTTATCACTAAAAGCACAGCCTGCAGAACACTTACCGCATTGATAGCAACTGTAGATATTTTGTCCTGAAATTTCTTCTATTTTTGCAATGAAGTCTTTCTCTTCTTTTCCAAATTTTAAATATTCGTAAGACATTTCTCTACACCTCTTTATCCCTCTCCCAATGCCCCTATCAGGGCAAGAATTTGACTATCTGTATATCCTAGCTGATTAATTGCGCCGTTCAAACAAGCTGCGGCACATGAACCACATCCTTTACACATTGCTTCATTTACAAAAGCTACCCGCAAAGCGTGCCCGTATTTATTTATTGCTTTAATTTCAATTGCGCTATAAGGACAAGCTTCAGCACATAGACCACAACCTCGACATAGGTCTTCATCTACCTGAGCAACAGTTCCTTCAATTTCTAATTCATCTTGTGATAATATTCCTGCGGCTCTAGAAGCTGCTCCACTAGCATTTGAAACTGTTTCTGGAATGTCTTTTGGTCCTGTAGCAGTTCCTGCAACAAAAACACCTGCAATTGCAGTATCTACAGGCTTTAATTTTGGATGTGCTTCCCTGATGAAACCGTTCATACCAACTGATAGGTTTAGAAGACTTGCAATTTCTTTAGTTCCTGCACTGGGCATTAAACCTGTGGCTAGAACTACTAAATCAGCATGAAGTTCAACGGTTTCTCCTGTTAGAGTATCAGCGCCTTTTACTAGAAGTCTATCTCCATCTTGGAAAACTTCAGAAACTTTACCTCTTATATATATAACTTGGTCTTCCTCAGCTGCTCTTTGGTAGAATTCTTCATAATCCTTTCCTGCAGTTCTTATGTCAATGAAGAAGTTTATAGCTGTTCCATCATGCACTAAATGTTTGTACTGTAAAGCATGTTTGGTTGCATACATACAACAAACTTTCGAACAATAAGGTAGATGTTTGCTTGGGTCACGAGATCCTGCACAATGGACGAAAACAACTGTTTTAGGTATTTTCCCATCAGATGGACGACGAATTGTACCATCAGTTGGACCACTTGCAGAAACTATTCTCTCAAAGTCCAAACCAGAAATCACATCTGGAATTGTTCCATAACCATACTCACCAATATTTTCTATAGGATAGGGTTCATATCCTGTTGCTACAATTATGGCACCAACTTCTTTTTCAATTATCTCTGGTTTCATATCAAAATCTATTGCTTCTGGTCCGCAAACATCTTTACATTTTGAACAAATGAGCGGTTCTATACCTAAACAAGAATTAGGATCTATAAGATATGATGCTGGGACTGCTTGAGGATATGGTATGTAAATCGCTCTTCTTGGAGAAAATCCTTGATTATATTCATCGTGTTCTATAACTGGACAGACAGGAACACAATCATCACAAAGAGTACATTTATCTGCTAATACATAAGTAGGATTTTTCTTAATCTTTACTTTGAAATTTCCAACATATCCCTCAACTTCTACAACCTCACTTAGTGCAAGTAAGTCAATATTTGGATGGCGATTAACATCTACCATTTTAGGACTTAAAATACACTGTGAACAATCTAATGTTGGAAATGTTTTGTCAAGCTGAGACATTTTTCCACCAATTGTTGCAGATTTTTCAACAAGTGTAGTATCAAATCCCATATCAGCTAAATCAAGAGAAGCTTGGATACCTGCAATACCACCACCTATCACGAGTGCATTAGGTGTTACGCCAACCTTTTTCCTTTCTAAGGGGTGCATTAAAGAAGCTCTTAAAACTGCACCTTTAAGCAATGAGGCTGCTTTAACTGTACCCTTTTTTTTATCGTCATGAACCCAAGAAACTTGTTCTCTGATATTGACGATTTCTAAGACATAAGGATTCAATCCCATGTCTTCTAACACTGCCCTGAATGTAGGTTCATGCATTCTTGGAGAGCAGGCTGCAACTACAATTCTATCTAGTTGTTTTTCTTCAATATCCTGTTTTATCAATAGTTGACCGGGGTCAGAACACACATATTTGTAAACTCTGCTGACTTCTACATTTGGAAATTCTTTAGCTTGTTCTGCTAGATCCTCAACATCAACAGTACTTGCAATGTTAGATCCACACTCGCATAAATAAACTCCAATCTTCATAATATTATCACGCCTTTACATATCTCCTTGAATATCTTTTATTTGATCATATGAGAATACTGGTCCATCTTTGCAGACATAGAGATTTCCTATGTTACACCTTCCGCATATGCCTATACCACATTTCATTCTCATTTCCAAAGTTGTGTAAACTTGGTCTTCTTTGAAACCAAGTTCCAAGAGATTTTGAATTACAAATTTAATCATTATTGGGGGACCACAAGTTATAGCTATTGTATTTTTTGGAGAAGGATTAAGTCTCTTCAAATTATCTGGAACAAACCCTACAAACTGATCCCAACCTTCTTCTTCAACATCTATAGAAAGATGAATGCTTAAATCATCCTTCTTACTCATTTCTGCAAATTCATCCTTATAACAGAGGTCAAGAGAAGTTCTCGCACCATAAACGATATCTATTTTTCCATAATCTTTTCTGTTATCTTTGCAGTAATTAATCACAGAACGAAGTGGAGCTTGTCCTATTCCTCCACCTAAAAAGAGGATATCCTTGCCTTTCCATTCATCGATTTTGAAGCTGTTCCCATATGGACCCCTTGCTCCAACTAATTCCCCTTCTTCTTTTAGATGCAGTGCTTTGGTAAGTTTACCATATCTCATTACACTAACTTCTATGTAATCTTTTTGAGTGGGTGATGAAGATATAGCGAACATACTTTCACCTGTTCCAAATACACTTACCATAATACATTGACCAGGTAGGAAGGTGAACTTCTTTTTGACTTCCTCATCTTGGAATTCAAGTCTGAATGTTTTTATTGCTCTTTCTCCACTAGCTTCTTCTTTTATACTGATAATTTTCGCTATCCAAGGTTGGTAGGGGTTTTCGTCTGTCATATATTGGCCTCCTTCACTTTGTCAATTACTTCAATTATATCAATATTAACAGGACAATAATCAATACATCTACCACAACCAGTACATCCAAAGATCCCATCATTTTTGGGGAAATAGTTGAATTTGTGATAAACTCTATTTCTTACTCTATTCATTCTTGAGGGTCTAGGATTATGACCTGATGCATGATGGGTATATTCTTCATACATACATGAATCCCATACACGTACTCTCCCACCTAGTTTCAAAGTGCTCTCATCCTGAATATCAAAGCAATGGCATGTCGGACACAAATAAGTACAAATCCCGCAACCAATACAACTTCTAGCAGTTTCTACCCAAAATTCGTGATCAAACATTTTGTCTAGTTTTTCAACAGTTCCTTCTGTGTTCATCTTTCGGGAGATTGCCTTAATTGCTGCCCTTTCTGTCTCCTTTCTGATAGTACTTTCTTTTTCAGTTGCCTTTGAGAAGATTTTGCTTAGGTTTTTGATTAGATCTTCTCCTTTTTCTGTCACAACTTCAACAAAATATGTGTCGCCTATATCTGTAAATAGAATATCTACATGTTTAGTATTCGCTGGACTATCATCAAATGATGTACAGAAACAGTTGGTATCTGGTTCATTACAACTTAGACCAATCAGAATGCTTCTATTTCTTTTCTTTGTATAAAATGGATCAATATAATCGCCCTCTTTTTTTCCCATAAAAACTGGATCTATGATATCATATCCTCGTGCATCGCATGGGCGAATTCCAAAAATTACTCTTACTGATTCATCAATTTTTGGAGTTTGAACCTTAGAATCTTTTCCTTTGGCATATGTAAAGAGAGTTTCAGTTTGTTGGAATATCAAAGACTTAGGAGGTACTCTTGAAAGTAAAATATCTAGATTGACCTCTTTTGGATCATTTATTTTCCTGAAGGCTAAGAATCCATTTTCTTCCTTTGGTCCAATCAGTTCAAATTTAGAACCAATCTCTCCAAGCAATTCAGGTAATTTTTCTTTTGGTAATGTTAGTTGTTCCATTTTAATTCCTCACGAAATGAAATCCTCCGGATCATCTGGTCGAAAACTTCCCAGGAATGGTTTTTCTTCAGTATCGAGCCCAGCAGTATAATTAAACATCTCTTTAACTTCTTTCTCAACGAACTTGTTTAATTCCATTAGAGGAATGTTAACAGGGCAAGCTCGTTCGCATTCACCACAACTAATACACCTGCCAGCAAGATGAAATGCACGCATTACGTTCCAAGCAGTATTTTCTGATAGATTTACAGATCGTCTGACCCATTGTGGTTCTAATAGATCAACCATACATGTTTTACAATAACAAAGTGGGCATGCTTCTCTACATGCATAACAACGAATGCAATTTTGAAAATGCTTCTCCCAATACTCCCATCTTTCTTCTATTGTTTTTTCTTTTAATTCATCTACTCTGTTGAAGTGTTCAGGTTGAAATTCTTCTTCAGCTTCACCTATAAGTATGTCATATAAAAGTGGATTTGGGTATTCACAGCTTTTACATACATCTGAAAGCAATTCGTCTTTAGGGATTTTATGGCTTGTTCCACCTATTTCTAATATGTATTCGTCGTTGTTATTTTCCTCAACATCAACAAACTTTGATTGTTTAGGAAATCTTTTAGCTATCTTTTTTGGGTCGATTACACCTTTACAAGGGATGCCTATTAAAACAACATCTTCCCTTTCTAATCCCTTTTCCTGAATGATTTGGATTATGGCACGGGAGTCACAACCCTTTACAACAATTCCAATCTTCTTATGTTCTGCTTCCTCGCCTCTTCTTAAAGGTAATTTTTCTTCAAGAAGTGGATAAGTAGCTAGATTCTTTGCACATAATGGAGAGTAAAAGAACTCCTTTGCGTCTTTAGCGCTATAAGCAAAGGCAGGTTTGATTTGAAAACCATAAGTGCCTCTCTTATAACCAACAACGTATTTCACGTCATCTCGAGAAACGGTTTCCTCAACAACCTTGATTAGTTCTTTGTTCTCTACCATTCTTTTTCCCTCCTAAATTTGGTCATAGGACCTAATTTTTTGATGTCATCAGTAAGTTCTCTGACGACGTCAGCATATTTTCTACCTTCAGCAGCTGAAACCCAGGTCATTCTTACTCTATCAGGCTCAATACCAAGAAACTCCAGTAGCTTTTTCATGGTAGCGATTCTTCTCCTAGCTAAGTAATTTCCACTAGTGTAATGACAATCTCCGGGGTGGCATCCACTGACTAGAACTCCATCAGCACCCTGCTGAAATGCATTAATTATGTACATTGGATTTACTCTACCAGAACACATTACCTTGATGATTTTAACATTAGGAGGATATTGGATTCTGCTAGTTCCTGCGAGATCTGCTCCTGCGTAGGAACACCAATTACATAAGAAACCAATTATGTTTGGTTCGAATTCTTCCAGTTCTGTATTCTTTTGTGTAGACATTTCCAAACCTTCGTCTTATTTTCAGGAGTTTGATTTATACTCCATACCTTTTTGGAAAGCAATTAGATTTTTTTCAACAAATCTTGCTTTGATTTTTTCTTTCATTATTGTAAGCATAGATACTTCAGAGAAGATGTCTGTTGTGTTAGCACATACGAAACCTAACATGGCTATGTTAGCATAAAGTCTGCTTCCAAGAGATTCAGCAATTTTAGTTGCTGGAATTTTAAATATCTTTTTAGCTTTCTTTGCATTTTCATCTATTGTAACTAAATCCTCTTCAACAAAGAGAATTCCACCTTCTTTGAGTTTTGGAATATACTTATGATAAGCTTCTTCTGACAAAACGACAAAGTAATCCAGTTCAGTTGCCTTAGGATAATCGATTTCTCCTTCGTCAATTACAACATCTGTGCTACTTGCTCCACCCCTACTTTCTGGACCATAGCTTTGTGTCAATACAGAATTTTTTCCCTCTTCCAATAAGCTTACAGCTTCACCTACGAGCCTCCCCATAAGTCCTATTCCCTGACCACCAAAACCTGCAAAACGAATTTCTACTCTACTCATATTATCATCCCTTCTTAGCTTGACTAACTCTCTGAAGCGCTAGTAAATTATCTGTTAGAGTTGGTTTATCTTCAATATCAACAAATTTACCAACTATTATAGGACTGTTCTTGTCAATTCGAACGTCTCTAGTGTCTGCATCGTGGTTAAGAACAGTTTTTTCAGCAAAAAATTCCAGAATCTTCTTCCCTTCAGCTAATTGGTTTCGACGACCATAAGTTGTAGGACAGCTACCTAAAACTTCAACGAAAGAGAACCCATTTTTAGCTATTGCTTCAGAAAAGGCTTCCTTTACTCTTCTAACATCTAAAGCAGTATATCTTGCAACATAAACTGCACCACAACTTGCAGCAAGATTAGGAATATTGAATGGCTCTTCTAGTGACCCATAAGGAGCGGTTGTCTGAAATTGACCCGCGTATGTAGTTGGACCTGCTTGACCTCCTGTCATACCATAATTGAAATTATTAACACAAACAACTGTAATATTGGCGTTTCTTCTAGCTGCATGGATAAAATGATTTCCACCTATAGCAAAAAGATCCCCATCTCCCGAAATTACAATAACTTTTCTTTCTGGATCTGTTACACTCAACCCTATTGCAAAAGGAATTGATCTTCCATGAGTTGTATGAAAACTATCGTAATTGAGATATCCTGC
>JAAFKI010000018.1 GCA_021399345.1 Candidatus Heimdallarchaeota archaeon | reverse complement strand
GAAGCTGTTCAAGCTTTTCCCAATAGGAACAGAATGATCCAATATGAAATAGTCAATCGATGCAAACATTATGGTTATTATGATCAGAGGATAGGTGACGATATCTCAGCTGCTATGAGGAATTTTACCAGTATGTTAGGATTAACCCAACCTTATACTAAGAAAGGTATATACGAATTAACACCTCTGGGAGAGGAAGTTGTAGCAACAGAGAAGAAAGAGTATCTGATGAGAACATGTGATGCAGGAGAACCTTGTAGAGAGGTATGCCCAACAGGAGCCATAGGACCTTTCAAACTCAATCCTAACTGTATTGCTTGTGGGTTGTGTGTACAGGTTTGTCCTTATGGAGCCTTGAGTCTAGATTGTGAGAAATCTCCTCAGTTGAAATTTGAACCTGAAATTTGTAAAAGATCTGTAGGAACTACAAAAAACTCCCTCATGTGTGATTTCGGTAAGATTACAGCTGAAGAGTTAAGTCTACAAAGATGGATAAAACAAGTGTTCAGATTAGTAGGGATAACTTCTCTTCTCATGTTCTCTTCACTTATCCTGTTTAACCCCTGCTACTTCGTATGAGTATTCTAGCTTTATTAACGTTAAATACTATTCTAATTTCTGATACCTTAGACAATAAACTTAGAATGTTGAGATCACACCTAGGAATCATTTTGATTCTTTATTCCAATCCTTAAGTTATGTCTTTGATGAAATTATGATTCAACATCCATTTTACGTATTCTTTCCAAATCTTTCTTTGTTTCTTCTTCAAGTTCTACTGAGAATAATTCCAGTATAGGTATTGCAGATTCAATGTGAGTAAGTAGTTTAGGATCCTCGAATTTTACCATTGCTTTAATGATGTTTAGTATCATATTTGCAATATCATCATCTAACATTTCAGCTTCTTCATCCCAGGGTCCACCAGTGTCCAACTGCTCTAGCAACTCTAGTAAAGAAGATGCTTTATCCTTAATATTTATCATAGTATCTACTAAAATCACGTCTTCTTTCGTTACAGTTTCTAAAAACTCAACTGTTCCTTCCATTAGTCTAGAAGTGCCTCTGAACACATTTAATGGAATATCAATGTTTATATTATCATCATCTTCGAATTCTTTACAACGGTCATCAATTTCATTCCACTGACTAACTTCCCTATCCACTTCTTTCTCCAATTTTTGTAGTTCCTCTAGTTTCCTATTACTCATACCTTAAGTTAGAAAGAAGAAAGAATAAAAGTTTTAGCTTGAAGGAAGTAGTTTTGTCACTACTAATTTTCAGATTATTTTTCCAAATTGTTTCAATTCAATATCATCAGCATTGATCGAACTGAAATAAATTGTTCCTTTTGTTTTTATTCCTGGTCTTGGTTTTGAGACTCTTGCGATTTTTCCATCTTGAATAAAGATCACATCACCTTTAGTAGCTTCTTCTAATTTCTCTACTATTGGAAATCTGAAGTCAAATTCTCCCATTTTAGAGTTTGAACAATGTAAATTGATACTGTCACTTTTCTTATCTTTACTTACAATTAAAAAATCATTTCTTAGGAAATGCAAAATTGAATAGTTCTCTATCATTTCATTTCTTATTGCATAATGTCTCGCATCTAATTCAAATTTAGTCCCTTCTCCAAATGCTTCTAATAGAAGAGATATCTTATCACAAAGAACTTGGTTATAACATATCTTCATCAATTCTTGAATATTAACCCATTCTTCATTAGTAAGTCTGTTGAAAATCTGGATATTTAGATCAATGTCCGAAGTATTAAGTAAACTTAGGAGAGCATTTAGCTTTCTGACTAGTGAGGTATCATATTTCTTCGGTATCCGTTTAAAATATAATCGGGACAAGGAGTTTGAACCACTCAATAAATGAAGCCAACTTAATAAAATTGTCATGTTGCTCAATGAATCTTCTTCCATATAAGTAGCATAATTTGCTTTCATCCTCTCAAAGGTAGATATTTCTGCAGAAAGGAAGTTTCTATGGTCATAGATTTTAGCTAGCTCGACATAGGCGGTTAATAAATGAGGAGCTAATAAATGCTTAATTGCATCTCTGTCAGTTAAACTAAGTTCCTGAATCTGTTCTTCTAGAAGGTGTATTTTGTCCTCCAGAAGTTCTTCATCATGTAAATCGATAATGGACATTGTATCGGTTATCATTTTACCAATCTCTCTCAGATGTTGAGGAATATCCTCTTCATATTGTTCACCTCTTATTAAATGGTCAAAAGCCTCTCTGATTTCAGAGGAGTAATCAAGTGATGAAGATGTTTTAACCAGAACCTTCTCAAAATCACGAAATTCAATTACTCCTCGCATCTGCTTCTTTCTATAATCTTCCAGATATTCTTTTTGTAATTCAGCTGCTTTTTCAAATTCTTTACGTGTTTTAATATCAAAAGAGTGACGAGAACAAAAGAGTAGAAAGTTTTCCCCCCAAATAGCTTTGACCTCCTTCTCAGGTATCCCTTTGGTTAAGAACTCGTGAATCCCTTCGTCATTAGAAACCACTATTGTAACAAGCTTGCTAGTATTATTCTCAATTGCAGAATGAATAATCTCGTAATCTCCAACTTCATCTTTCGAAAAACAGTGAGGTGATAGAGTACTGTTAATCTCTTGATATTTGTTAAGTTGAGATAGAGAAAGAGATACTTCTTGAAAATTGAAATTCTTATGAAGATAGACTATTTTCTCTCTTGAGTAAGCTAATTCTTTGAGAATGGTCTTAGGAACTATAAAAGTGATATTATTATAGTATTTTTCAATCTCGGAGATCTTATCAGTTAGATTCAGCATTTTAGTATTGATAAGCGACTGTAGGAGACTTGTATCAAAAACAAATAAGAATTCAGTATCAATCAAGTCTAATCACATTTTCTGTATCTAGTTCCTTCATGAATCTTTCATCAAATGTTGTCAATATTATTTGGGATAATTGCTTCGTTTTTATGAGTTCTTGATAGAAATGAGCAGCCTTTACTATATTATCTGAATCAAGGAAAATTGAAGGGTCATCTAAAATCAACGTTTTTCTTGACATAATCTTATCCATTAGCGCTGCTCTCATAATAACACTTAACATTATTTTTTCACTGCCTGAAAGACCACGTAATGTTAATGTTTTATCTTTATAACTGATCGAAGGAATGAAATTCTTATCAAATTCAATGGACCAAATGTCTCTATTCATAACTTCAGACCATTTTTCTTTAATGACATCTTTTACTTCGTTCAATTTACTTGTGAGAACTTCCTCTTGATGTTCTTTAACCTTCTTTTCTATAAGGTGAATGAATTTTTCTTGAAATTCAAGTTCTTCAAAATTTAACCCTTCTTCTTTACTATCTTTAATG
>JAAFKI010000001.1 GCA_021399345.1 Candidatus Heimdallarchaeota archaeon | reverse complement strand
CTATCCCCATGAACATAAGTAACCGCATCCACTTTTATTCCCATATTGTCTGCAATTGTACAAAATGAATGAAAGAAGACACCATTTGTTTTATCTTTTGGAGCACTATTGCTTTGGTAGAAAGTAAAACCTGATCTTCCTTTTGCTACCAATGATATTGCATCCACCATATGTCCATAATGATCTAAAAAATCATCAGGATTTGTCTGAATGACTGTTGGATCAATAACCAATATCGCTCCGCTCTTTAGTATTTCCTGAAGTATATCTGACACTATAATCACGAGGTTATTTTTAATAAGATAAACTCATTTCGCCTTATTAAAAGTTTGTTAGAGGATTATCTTTTTGATTCATGGAAGAGTTGGTAGAGAAGAAGAAAAATGAGCAATTTTATGAAACTCAATAATTACGAAGAGAATAATGAGCCATTATCAAATATTAAGTAACAATAATTTAAACTCATCATCTAGTGCTCTAGTAAGTGTTGTTTCTGTCTCAAAAATTACAAATTCTCCTGTAACAGTAATCTTGTTACCAGGTAATAGATGTCCACCAAAGGTGTTTCCTTTTTGATCACCAACTAACATGTGTAAATGTGCCATGTAATCCCCAGTTTCAGCGTTTTTAGCAATGTTACCGCTGCAATTAAGTATCTCTGCATTAAAATCATAATCATTTTGAAGATAGATTTTTTTTTCTAAGTCAAAATAACCTAAAGAAGGATTACATACCGCGCCTATTCCAAGGACTGCGCCAGATGACACCGCGTTATCTTTACAGTAGGAAATTATGCTTTCTAGTATATCATCACCTTTCTCAAGCTTAAGATAGTGTACCCTTTTCAATTTATCAATTGTTGATTTCATGAGATAATCAAAAATTGGTAATAAATAAAATTAGTGGGAAGAATAAGGAAAATAAATGTTATGATTTCTTAGTATCTTGAAGTCAGTTTAAGGTGCTTTTATAGAAATCATTATAAGAACTGAAAGATGACCTGATTCCAGCTCTTACTTGTTCTAAAGGATAAATCACGTATCCTCCTACCCCGTTCACACTCAGAGAGTGCTTTCGAATCGCTTGTTCTTTCCCTTTTATAGATTGAATATAAGGAGGGTTTCCTATGCCCTTGTATCTTGACCACAGTCCATGGTGGGAGGTGGTCCCGAAGTTTACATAAGCTATCAGCTTTTTTCCCATAAATTGCACTTGATTTTTATATTTAAACCCAATAAAATATTAGAGGACAAAATCATATTTATAAATTGGATTATGTAAATTGGTTTTAATACCAATAATGGTCAAAATATATATTTGATATCTTTAACTAACAATAAAACTAGCGTGTGCAATTTAGAGATGAACATCAAAATGGAAAAGTGGGTAGATCTATCGTGAAAAATGATAATAATAATTCTCATAAAAGTCTAATGAGTTTTATTCAAGATTCAAATAAAGCAGATTCAGATAAAGAGAAAGAAGGAGATTCGAGTTCACAGATTAGCATAAAAGACAATAAAAAATCAACTTCAACTAAAGTAGCTTCTCTGAACACAAATAAAAAAACAACCAATAACTCGAAGGGGAAATCCTTTGGAGAAAAGGGAGGTAGTTATGTTCATCTTGCTCCCGAAAATCTATCCTCTTCCTATCTTATTGATGTAAAATATGATGGTAAAAAAGAGAAGGCATATGTAAAACTGTTCAACCCAGAACAAGGTAAAGTTTTCAGATGGTATGATACAACAAATCACCTGCCATATTTGCTCACTACAGTAAGTAAAGCTGAAGTAGAAAAAAAACTTGCAAATGAAAAAGAGTTTATCGGTTGTGAGGTTATTAAGAAATACAGTCTACTTAATGAAAAAGAATTAACTCTAACAAAGGTAATTGCAACAAATCCGCTAGTAATTGGGGGGAGAGATAATAGTTATAGGGAAAAAATCAGTCCCTCTTTTGAAGCCAACATTAGATATCATTTAAATTATATCTATGACAATGGACTAGTTCCAGGATTGTTCTATGAAGTTAAAAACAACAAACTGCAAAGAGTGGAACCTAAAATATCAAACGAAGCTAAAGATAACTTACTTGATATTTTTAAAGGACAATCTCATGAAATTTTGCAATTAGTAGAGCAGTATCTGCCCATATTCTTTGCTCCTATTCCTAAAATTAGCAGGTGTTCAGTGGATATAGAAGTTGAGAGTGAAAAAAACAAATTTCCCGATCCTCATGCGGCCATACAGAAAGTAATCTCAATAGGCTTAACAAATGAAGAAAGAGAGACTACTGTTTTTGTGCTTAATGAAGAAAAAAAACACATAGATCAAAGTAAAATTTCAATAAAGGTTAAAGAGTTTGATGATGAGAAAGAGTTGCTTTTAGCTGTTTTTGATGAAATGAGCAAATATCCTATTGTTATTACATTTAATGGTGATAGTTTTGATTTCTTGTATTTAGATAATAGAGCGAAAAAACTTGAAATTGATGAAGAGTTGAATCCATTTATACGAACAAGATCTCAGGACGTTTACCTTTCCAACTCGATACATCTCGATTTATACAGATTTTTTAGACAACCCGCCATTCGAATTTACGCATTTGGAGGTGTTTACGATAGAATAACCCTTGATGAACTTGGAAAAACAATTCTAGGCAAGGAGAAACTTAAACTTGAAAAGGATATTTGGGACTTGGATTTGGAGGAACTTATCGAATACAATGGAAGAGATTCTGAAATAACCTTTGAATTAACCAGCTTCAATAATGATCAAGTAATTAACTTAATAGTAATGCTTTCTCGAATTACAAAAATGCCAATAGATGATTTTACTCGAGCAAGTATTAGTATATGGATCCAGAATTGGATGTATTTTGAACACAGACTCCGAAATTATTTAATCCCTAGGAGAGAGGATATTCTTCAATTAAAGGGAGGTACATCAACTGAAGCCATCATTAAAGGAAAGAAGTATCAAGGAGCCATTGTAATAGATCCACAAGTTGGTGTATGGTGGGATGTTCATGTATTGGATTTTGCTTGTTTTTCAGAAGACACAGAAATTCTAACGGATAGTGGGTGGTTTAAGCTAAGCAGGTTAAAGGAGAAGAAACAAGAAACTAAATTAGCAACAGTAAATGCTTCCTCTAATCAAATAGAGTATCTTGATTGTGACGAAATATATGAATATGATTTTGATGGAGAGATGTACAGTTTCAAAAATAAGAACTCCATTGATCTTCTAGTCACACCTAACCACAGAATGGTTTTCAATAGCAGAACCAATAACAGAAATAAAACAACTTGGAAAGACGATATAGAAATTTTGGACGCTGAAGAATTAAGCAAACGTAGTTGGTTCAGAATCCCCCATTTCGGTTTGTGGTCAGGTGAATCTGAAAATATTACATTTGATGAATATTCATTTACTCCTGCTGATTTCTTACCGTTTCTAGGTTGGTTCTTAACTGATGGTTCTCTAGGTGAAAGAAGTGTTATAATTCATCAATCAAAAGAAGCAAATTTTCAAAACATAAGAGATTCCCTTGAGAAGCTTAATCTAGGATTTAAAGAAAATGAATATACAAAACAGGGAAGAAAGCATAGAAACTTTCAAATCAATAACGCTGATTTTACTAGGAAATTTAAAGAATGGTTAAGTAGCGAAAGAGGATTAATACAATCGGGTAAAAAGTTCAATAAAAGAATCCCTAGAAGACTGCTTGGGTTCAATAAAGAACACTTGAAATTAATGTTTGATACAATGCTCTTAGGTGATGGAAGTTGGTTGGATGGCAAGTGTTATTCTATTAGTTCTACAAATGAGGAGTTTGCAAATGATTTCCAAGAGCTAACATTAAGATTAGGTTATGGGTGTTCAATTTCGAAGGAAGTACGGGACTGTATTGTTAATGGAATTGAATATAAAAACCATGTTAGCTACCGGTGTTTCATCAGTTATACAAGAAAAAATGTCTTCAACAATCAACATAACTATATCGAGAAAGAGAAGCACACTGGAAAAGTGTGGTGTGTATCCAATACTAATGGAACAGTAATAGTTAGACGAAATGGAAAACCAGCTGTATCAGGTAATAGTCTTTATCCTTCTATCATAAAAACTAGAAATCTATCATATGAAACTCTGAATTGTAATCATGTTGAGTGCAAGAAGAACAAGATACCAGAAACCAGTCACTGGATATGTGAAAAGCATGTGGGTATGAGTTCCATGCTAATTGGATTCATAAGGGATATCAGGGTTTACTGGTTCAAAGACAGAGCTAAAGATCCATCGTTAAGCGAAGAAGAAAGAAAACTTAGTGATGTTATACAATCTTCTCTAAAAGTACTACTTAACGCCTCATATGGTGTTTTTGGTTCAGATAATTTTGCTTTGTATTGTCCTCCTGTGGCAGAGTCAACAGCGGCCCTTGCTCGAGAAGCAATTTCTAAAACAAAGAAATATAGTGAAGAGAAATTAGGATTGCAAGTTCTATATGGGGATACAGATAGTATTTTCATACACAAACCAACCCCTGAAAATATCGAAGAATTGGAAAAATGGAGCATGGAAACCTTTCAGATAGAACTAGGAACGGATTATGTATTCCGTTATTGTGGACTTTCAGATAGAAAGAAAAACTACTTTGGAATCACAACTAAAGGATATCCAATAGTCAAGGGTTTGATGGGCAGGAAAAAAAATACTCCAAATTTAGCAAAAAGACCATTTGAAAGAGCTTTAGAAATTTTAACAGATGTTCAAACACCGGAAGAATTAGAAGAAACTAAGAAGAAGATAATAAGAATAATACAAGCTGTTAACCAAAAGATATCTAAAAGGAATTTTGAACTTGAAGATTTAGCAATTCGTGTAACTCTATCTAAGAAAATTGAGCAATATGATAGTTGGACTCAACCATTACAAGCTGCAATTCAACTTATGTTAGCATTTCCTGATGGTGAAAAGCCAACCGTAGGAACTTTGATTAGTTTTATCAAAACTAAACCATTTAAGATACAAGCTCAATCCATTAAACTTTCAGATAAAATTAGCCGAAGCAAAGAATGTTCTGTAAAACCAATCCAATTAGCTGAAAAATCAGATGTAGATATACCTAAAGTTAAAGAACTACTTAAATCTACATTAATACAGCTACTGGATGCCATAGGTATATCCTGGGAAGAATCAATTGAAGGGCAAAAATCCCTTGATTCTTGGTTTGGTTAAATGGGGTGTTTTCACTGCCTGAAGCTACAATGATTAGAATATCACAAAAATCCCTCAACATTGAGAGCTTGAATGATTTGTATTCAGCTCTTGAGGAGGAACCCGTAACAATAAAACGCTTGTTTGATCCTCGTTTCTCAAGATCAGGTGATGATTTAGTTATCGAAGGTGATATTGACAAAGTTCTAGATAAATTAACTCAAGATTTACCACGAATCATTTCAATTAGATTCAAAACAAATAATCTTAATACAGTTCTAGAATCGAAATCAGTTTTGAATATTAAACATGGAGATACCAAAATCTTCTTTGGTACAACTCTGGTAGATTATGAACATTTATACTCTAAATTGCGAATAAATGACAAAACAAAGATACTTTCCTTGCTTTTTCGATCACAATTAGGGGGTCAATTTATTTCACTTATGCCCGTAAAAATTAAAGGAGTTGTAGTAACAAATCGAATCAATAACAGTGTTGAGTTCATTCTACCCTCTCAAAGAATTGTTACACTACGAAATTGGTTAGAAGCACTCGAAACTAACTCTAATGTTAATTTTGATACACTTGTCGATATATTTAGAATAACAGACCCAAGTATGCGGAAAAAAATGGAAGATGCTATGAACTGGATTAATCTTCAACTTCCTGAAATAGTAGCAAAATCATCAGTAATTGAAAATATAGATATAGTTAGAGCTTTTCAAAGTACCCTTAATTTGATGTAAGCTTGTAGTTTACTAACAGCAAGAGTTAAAGTTAAAAACATTCCTACTTTTTATGCTTTGAAGGAGTCAAATCAATGAAAATGAAAAGTAAAATTCTCTTTGTAACCATTCTTGCTTCATCATTACTCTTTGCTCATTTTACAACTAGTTATATACCTGAACAGGAATTGGTATTTGACCAAGTTGTTGTAAATGCAACAGCTATAGAACGCACTAATTTGGAGGTTGGTATTTTTATTAAAAACTACTTCAATTATACAATTACAAATATAACCGTTTCATTGAATTTTACTGACACATCTCCATTGACTTTTAATTCAAGTTTACTTGGCCAGCTAATAAATGGTAATGTAACTCTTAATTCAACAATACAAACTCCTTTAGAATATGATTTCACATCGGTAAATATCACCTATGGATTTATGACTGAAGATTATTTGGAGTTCAATATTACTCAACTTGAACCGAGTACAAGTATGATATTTTATTATAATTTGACATCAGATAGTGTAATAAAAATTTCTATTCCTTTTGCAGATCTAACATACTATGATAATTGGGGGGATCTTCAAGAGATACATAGTCAAAATAGAATACTTGTTAGCTTCATATCTGCGGATTCACCAATAAACACTATCTTACCACAATGGAATTTGGGTAAATCAATATCCGCAGCATGGGCATGGGTTATTTTTGCTTTAGTGCCAGCTGTAATTGCAGGATTATCTGCATTTCTATTGTATTTTAGAAGGAGATAACTGATTAACTCCTTACTTTATTCTTATCAATTCTATGAAGAATATTTGTAGAAACCCTCGCCAGATTTTCTACCCAATTTACCCTTTTCAACCATTTTCTTTAGAAGTGGAGCTGGTTTATACATTTCACCATACTTAGTTGCTATGTAACTTCCAATATCTAGCATAATATCCAAACCTATGTAATCTGAAAGTTCAAACGGTCCCATTGGATGATTAAGTCCAAGTTTTACTGCAGTGTCTATATCTTCTTTTTCCGCAACGTTTGTTTCTATTAGTTTATAGGATTCATTCAAGAAAACCCAAAGCAATCTATTAACTATGAAACCAGGAGCTTCGTTTGAAGGTACTGGTGTTTTACCCAGCTTCTGACAGAGAGACATTATTTTACTAACAGTTTCATCATTTGTTTTATTTCCTCTAATTACTTCAACTAATTTCATCAACGATGGTGGATTGAAGAAATGAAGTCCCAAAAAAAGTTCTTGTCTATTTGTTACCACTGCAAGATCAGTTATGCTGATTGCAGAAGTGTTACTTGCAAAAATGACATCTTTTTCACATATTTCATCAAGCTCTGTAAACAATTTTTTCTTTGCTTTAGATTCTTCAACAATTGCTTCGATTACTAATTGAACATCTTCTGTAGATGCTACTAAATCAACATTGAAGGAAATTCTACTTTTTATCTGATTGGCTTCTTCCTCTGTTATTTTCCCCCTCTTCATACTTCCCTTGAGAAATTTATCTATTTGTTCCTTTCCTTTTTCTAGATATTCTTCACCTACATCATGGAGACTAACGTTAATTCCAGCTTGTGCTAAAACCATTGCAATACCGCTACCCATTGTTCCCGAACCAACTACTGCAATTTTCTTGAACTCAAAACTCATACATCAACTTACTCAGTTTCATTATTTAAGAATTCAGCAAGAAATATGGTTGGTGAAGCATAATTATATTCTAGCACCCGTATTAACATATGGTTTCAAGTAACCGCTTAGTATTACATCGTCTTTTATTAATTTCTCAGAGGTTTACCTTGGTGCTAACTGTATGAATTCTAAAGTGGAAGTTAAATTTAGAGATTACGATATATACAAATTAGCAATATGTGGGCCCGGTAGATCGGGAAAAACAACAATTTGCAAAAGGATAACAGAAAATATTTTTCTAAAACATTATAAGCCAACTGTAGGGGCTGAATTCCACACTTATTCATTTAAAACTGGCAAAGGAAAAGCGGTAGCACTGTTTTACGATATGGCAGGACAAAAAAGATTTGGAGTAGTTAGGAACCTCCTTTATTCAGGAACCAATGCTGCAGCAATCATTTTTGATGTATCTAGGAGAGAATCATTCAAAGAGTGTGCAAATTGGATTAGAGAACTTAGAAATCAAAACCTTGATTTGGATATTACAATTGTTGGTAATAAAACTGATGCAAAACGTGAAGTTTTAAGAGGGGATGCAGAAAGAATATCTAGAAAACTAGGTTGTAGATATCTTGAAACATCTGCATTAACTGGAGCTGGAGTAGGAGAATTAGTTAAAGCTCTTCTAGGAAATGCAATAAAAAATGAAACTTTGAAACGAGCAGGGAGATAAGAGAAACCGGATAGACATTCTGGTAATTTTCTTCTTTATTCATTCTCTTCGAAAGCACAAAATTTTTCAGCGTTTAAACAAATAATCAAACAATGATGAAAGGGAAAAGAAGAGTTTCGAATATAAGAATCTATGTTATCCAGTATTCCATCTTTCTATTTGGTGGAATTCTGCTTATTATTGGATTATATATGTATGACAAAGCTGTTGCTGTTTTTGAGGAGAGCGGAATTGATGCAAGAGGACTAGAAATAGCTGGTTTCATCACTGCTGGATTAGGTGCTTTATTTTTACTATTATCATATATTTATGCAAGATCGGGTGCTAAGGTTATAGGGACAAATTGCCCTTATTGTTATGGAACAGGATATGTAGATGCTGGACCAAAAAAAGAAGCTAGAAAAGATGTTTGTCCAGTTTGTAGTGGAACTGGAAAATTGAAAGACAAAGGGTTAAAGCATTTAGAAGAAGAAAAGAACAGACAAATAAGGGAAGAAGAAGAAAAGAAACGTAAAAACAACGAAACCAATCTTGAACAAGAAGAAATGCAAATCTGAGTCTATGAACTTTCCAAGACAGTATATCTAAATATGTTTTAATTTAGATTACAGTGACTCTTTTAGTCAATATTTAAAAGAGATAAATCTATTTTTCAGATAATGGTTAAGATTACCTTCATAGTGGGAGAAGGAAAAGGAAAAACAACAACAAGTATAGGTTATATTTTCCAAAAGCAAAGAGAAGGAAAATCGATATTAGTAGCTCAATTCCTAAAAACTGGTAAAAACTGTGGAGAATGTAATTTTTTTAAGGATGAGGATGATATAAGGTGGTTTACGTTTGGGAAAGATGGTTTTTATCAATCGAAGGATCAAAAAGATGAATATGTAGCTTTGATAAACAATGGTATCAATGTTCTAGAAAGAGAACTGAAGATAGCTCAAGCTGAGATACTTCTTTTGGATGAAGCTGGAATTGCTCTCTCATTTGGATTAATTTCTTGGAATCAATTGAAAGATATTTTTCCTTATGTTAGTGATGAGATTATCTTAACTGGAAGAAAATTTCCAGAAGGATTAAAATCAGAAGCTGATACAATCATTGAAGTTAAAGAAATTAAACATCCTTATACAAAGAATATCGAAGCAAGAAGAGGCATAGAATTCTAGAAAAACAATTTTTCCATGAAAAACTATTTCATTTCACCATTTCATTACTTTCAAAGTACAGTCTCCCTTAGAAGAAGTTAAATTTAAGGGATAATTAGTGTAGAATGAGTATTATCTTTAAATACTCTAACCTCTTCGGATTAATAGCCGTGGTGCATAATATGAGCAAAGAAATACAGGAAGAAACCACCAAACCTGACCCAAAGGAAATTGAGGAAAAATATGAAGAACATTTAATTGAGATAACAGAACAAGAGAGCTCAAAGAAGAAAAAGGTAGATGTTAAACTTAAACTTAAGGATGTTCCAGGTTTAGGAAAGAAAACCCTGGACATATTAATTGAGAATGAAATCACAACTATTGAGAAATTAATGACGACAAGGCTTATTGAATTACAGACAATGGGTGTCCAAAGAGCTATTGCTAAGAAAATTAGGGGGGAAATAATTTCTGCAGTACAAAAGTATAGGTTTTTCAAAGAAGAAATCGGTTTAGAAGATCTACCTGGAGTAGGAAAAACTACTGCAGATATGCTAAGAGAGAAGGGACTAAATATCTATCTTCTTGAAACAACTCCAATAAGAGAATTAGAAGATAAGTATGGAATTACAGAAAGCGCTGCAAAAAAATACAAACAAGCTCTTAGTGAGATACGTGGAGGAATTGATTTTATTAACGCTTTTGAGATAATGGAAAAACAGAAGGGATCTCCAGCTTTTTCTTATGGAATCAAAGCATTAGACGCGTTAACTACTATTGAGGAACTAGATGTTGCTGGAGT
The DNA here is from genome assembly GCA_021399345.1 of Candidatus Heimdallarchaeota archaeon. Taxonomy (GTDB): domain Archaea; phylum Asgardarchaeota; class Heimdallarchaeia; order Heimdallarchaeales; family Heimdallarchaeaceae; genus UBA460. The sequence continues at coordinate 17,793 of JAAFKI010000001.1, read as the reverse complement.
AAGATTGGGAGAAACTATAGAATTTTTTGGCCCTTTTCGTTCTGGAAAATCACAAATATGCCATCAACTTTGTGTAACTGCCCAACTTCCACCAGAATTAGGAGGAGTTGGAAAGAAAGCTGTGTTTATAGATACTGAGGGAACATTTTCTCCTAGCAGAATTAAAGCAATTCATGTTAAACTGCAGAATGATTTAGGTTGGGAGAAGAATTTTGAGGATGTTCTTAGAGACATAACTTATGCAAGGGCGTATAATTCTGATCATCAAATGTCTCTAGCAGAAAAATTACTTGAATTGTTTTACAATCACAAAGATGAATATGGTATTGTTGTTCTTGATTCAGCCACAGCTCATTTTAGAGCAGAATATGCAGGAAGAGGAACCCTTGCAGAGAGACAACAAACAATCAACCATCATTTAGGGATACTAGGAAGATTAGCAGATACCTACAATGTAGCAGTTGCCATCACAAACCAAGTTCTGTCGAATCCCGCTGCTTTTTTTGGTGATCCAACTCAAGCTATTGGTGGAAATATCTTAGGTCATTGGGCTACAACTAGATTCTATTTGAGAAAATCCAAAGGTGAAAAAAGAATTATTAGAATTTATGACTCACCATATTTACCAGAATCAGAAGCTGTATTTGCAATAACACCAGAAGGTTGTGTCGACGTAGAGAGTTCAGACTAACCTTTAACTTACCTTTAATTTATTGCATATGAGTGCCACAAGTTCCACAAAACTTCCATTTCATATTAACAACGGATTTGCAATAAGGACATCTTCCCTTGTATTCTAACGGGATATGAGAAACATCTATGTTCATCGATTCGCCATATTTTGTTACAGGGGACACCCCCATCATTTCAGCAGGTTCAGGTTCTGAATTATCGATTAAGCTGGTTCTTAGAACCGAACTATTCTGAAATTCATCATGTGGTAAAACTGTCTCTCCAATAGATGATTCTGAAAAAAGACTTTGTATATCCATATTATCAATATCCATCTGAACAGGATCAGTATAAAATCTGTTAGGGGAAGGTTGAGATGGACTATGAGTTAGATTAGGTGATTGTGAATCTAAGTCAATGTCATATGATGTTAATGAAGAATCTGTTATTTCCTTTTTTGACAAGTTCAGTTTTTCAAAAATCTTACAGTGAGTAGATATTGGACAGGATTGGCTCCTAAATTCAAGATTTGGGGCAGGATCAATAAAAGTTCGTCCAATTAGTAATGAACCATTTAAAGGATGGATTTTCAAACCTTGTTCAAGAAGAGCTCTAAGAACCTCTTTTGGATCATAAGTCTCACCGTTTATCTCTATGATGCCCTTAATATCACTTAGATTCATCATAACATGTACATATTTGGTTTAGTAAGTTAAAAAATAAGTATTATATCAATATGAACGGGGGTATTACTATTCTAATAGAATGCCCATCAATCTTGATATTTTAAGTGAATTGCTTTGGTTACTCTTGTTAACCAATCATCTAGTTTACCAATCAATTCAGAATGGACTTCAGGAAGAAGTACATCTGCTTCAGGCATTTTTGAAACTCTTTGAACCCAAGAGTTTAGTTCATATAACATTGGTGACATTCCGACATGAATTTCGACTTCATCCCTTAAATCCTCTATCATCTTCGATATGTTCCCACAACTACTAGTGGGGCTAACCATTTGTGTTATATGTTTAAATTTCTTGGAAACAGCATTAAAAGCTGCATCAGCTTCAGCTGAAACTCCTTCTCCTTCAGCTTCTTCAGCTATACCTGGAGAAGTATATTCTACTGGAGCTGGTTCAGCTGGTACTGCAACTGCAGGGGCAGATTGTTTCTTGGCCTTACCTTTGGATTTTGCAGGAGCTGCAACAGCAATAGATCCCAACCCATCAATCTTAGTGTTTAGGTTTGCGATCATATCCTTAATTCCAGGAATCTCACCGAGTTTAAGACCTACCTCAGAAACTTGATTTTCGACATTAGAAAAACCTGTCATCTTTGTTTCTAATTGCATAATCTGAGTAGATAGTTTAGAAATCGCATCGTTTACATTTTGAACAAGAGTTGAAAGCTTATTGATTGAGTTAATTAGTTGAACTAACATTTCCTCTGGGTTACTCATACATATTCACATATAGTAATTGTTATCAAATTAAAAAAATCTTTGGATTAGGCGTAATCAAAAACTAGCTTCCTTTTATCCTCGGAATCAAATTTCGTTTAGGAGAGACATAATCTTAATATATCTAGCAAACTTTTCATAGTTGAAGGCTAATGAGCGAAAGAGACATCGTGGAATTACTAGTTAGATGGCGTTCTGTGGCAATGATGTTAGAAAGAAAAGAATTTGAGAAAATTGCAGGCGATCAAAAAGGGTTAATTGCTGCCATACTCATGATACTTCTAGAGATGCAGAACAAGGGTTCAGGAGGATACTAGTTACAACCATCCTTAAAAAAACATACTGGATATGAAGCAATGTTAGCAGAAGAAGAATTTTGGCCTAGAATAGCAATCGAAGCCAATGAATTAAAAAAAGAATTGCCAACATTCAAACCAATAGACGGAAATACACTTCAATGGAGGGGATTTATTTTTGGGGCAGGCTTATATGAAAATGGTGTTTTTGTACTTGATATCGATATTCCGAGAGAATATCCATTCAAACCTCCAAAGGTAAAAATGCTAACAAAGGTTTTTCATGCTAATGTATTTGATACAAGAATATGTGTAGGGGTTCTAGGAGCAGATTGGACCCCAGCGAACAATCTAGTTGATGTTATAGAATCAATTCGCTTCATTTTAAGTAATCCAAATCCTGATGATCCTTTAAATTCAACAGCTGCTAATCTGATGAAAAGAGACCCTAAAGAATATGCTAGAAAAGTTCGAGAATATGTAGAAAAATATGCTACATTTGATCAGATAGGTAAGTACAATTTATAGCAAACCTTCTTTTATTACAGCATAACTGAATCTATCATCATAAGGAATTTTTATTTAGAGTTAAGAAAATAATATGTCAATGTCACAGGGTTACGTACAGGAAATATTCTCAAGTTTCCAAGGTGAAGGAGCAGCAGTTGAGGGAAGCTGTTATGGATTAAGGCAGATTTTCATCAGATTCTCAGGATGTCCTCTTGCTTTAGGTGTTCATGGAACAAAAGGTTGTATCTGGTGTGATTCCCCGAAATCTTGGAGTACAACTCCATCAAAATGTCTTGTGGAAACACAAGCGGGAACTCAATCCTTTGAGGAAATAGCTAACCCTTTGACACCTGAAGAAATTTTAGATTTTGTGAAAAAGCTTTCTACTAAGGATTTACACTCTGTAAGTTTGACAGGGGGAGAGCCCTTGTATCAGGAATCATTTTTTGAAGATATTAATAGCCTTCTCAAAGAAGCAGGATATAAAACATATTTAGAAACAGCATACACTGATAATTTTGTGTTTCTAGAAAAAATATCAGAAAAAATTGATTTTGCATGTGTAGATATAAAGGATAAAACAGCGAATGCTGCTCTAGAATGGGAAAATCTTGTAAATCAGGAAGTAGAAATGAGTAGGATACTAAAAAACGCAGGAACTAAAGTATTTGCAAAAACTGTAATAACCAAAGCCTCAAAAAAAGAAAATTTTGAGATTATTGCAAAGAAGTGTGGATCCATAGATCTTCCCATTGTTATCCAATTTGTTACACCAATAGTTAATTCTAAGGTTGAACAACCAACATGGGAGCAAGTGAATGATTTCTCTCAAATTGCTGGGAAATTTCTTTCACCTGAAAAAATAGGGATTTCAATACAAATGCACAAAGCCGTAGAAATCTTGTAGGGAATAAAGATGAATCTAAATAGCAAAAAACTATCAGATGTTCAAGCAGATGAATCAAAGATACAGATAGGTATTAGGAGAGTAGGTGTAAGCGACATTCCAAAAATTATTCGTAGGAAACGTTTTGGTGAATATAATGAATTATCAGCAAAAATAGATGTTTATGTCGATTTATTACCTTCAAAAAGAGGAATTCACATGTCCCGAAATCTAGATGCAATTAATGAAGTTATATCAACGCTTTCAGGAGAAGTTATTTCTGATTGTGAAGAATTATGTGCTCAGATTGCAGAAAAAGCTCTTTCTATTCAACCTGGAGCAACTAATGCTGAAGTAACACTTATTGCAGATTATGAAATGGAAACTCATTCAGAAGCCATTGGTAGGAAGAAATCCAGTGTTCACAAATTAAGAGCTGGAGCTCTTGCGCATAAAACTGGAGAAAATATTACGATTACTAAAATAATTGGTGCAGAGGTTGAAGGAACAACAGTCTGTCCCTGTTCTCAAGAACTATCAAGGGATTTTACTAAGGAAAAACTTACAGAAAAGGGGTTCACAGAGGAACAAATAGATTACGTAATTGAAACCATACCTTTAGCTTCGCATAATCAGAGATCAAAATCAATTTTAGTACTTGAGCAACCAAGAGATGCAGAAAGAATAGAACTTGAAGATATTATTGAAATACTAGAAACATCGATGAGCTCACCTACACATGAAGTATTAAAACGAAAAGATGAACAAGCTGTTGTTCTCTATGCACATCAACATCCAGCCTTTGTAGAGGATGTTGTAAGATCAATTCTGCAGAAAGTTTCTAAAAAATACTTAAATCAACCCCCAGAAACATTAATTTGTGTCAAACAAATTAACTATGAAAGCATTCATCAACATAATGCAGTTGCAGAAGTTAAAATATCTTTAAAGAAATTGATGGAACAACTTAATGGATTGGAAGGAAATGAAGACAATCAATAAACCGCCATATCATATCATTGTAGAAGATTTTGCTAGTCAAATGATTTATGATGGATCTCAACTTTCAAGTCATTTTACTGCTGAAAAATATGGTATAATAGGTGACAGTATTCTTGTTTTTAGAGGAGGAATGAAGCTTTCTCCAAAGGAAATGGTTGATATTAAGGATATTCTCAGAGAATCGCACTTGAGTAATATTTTAATTAGTTCTGATGATTCCCTACATTTCATAATTGAGGAATTTGATATACAACCACCAAATATGGAACTAGAATATTATAGACTCCGAATATTTGCTCAAACAGTCATCGATATTTTGAAGGGAAAAAGTATTGAAATTGAAAGAAAAGGAACAGATATTTTCGTTGATGGAAAAAAACTAAACGTGGGAATCGCTACAGTAGGAATTTCAAGTAGTAAAATCCACTTTGGAATAAATATCCTTAGCACAGGAGTTCCAGAACATGTTCAAGCTATTGGTTTAGCAGACCTCGGAGTAAAAACAGAAGAAATACAAAGCTTGGCAATTCAAATAGCTGAGAAATATATAAGTGAAATATCCAGGATTAAAGAGGATATTGCAAAAACTAGAACAATATAGGTGATAATTTGAAATTAAAAATCTCTGGTGACAAATTAACTTTCGCTTCAGCACATATGTTAACAAGACATGATAAATGTGCACGCCTCCATGGTCATAATTATGATGTTGAAGTTGAAGTTGAAGGAAAAATAGATGAAAATAATATGTTGATTGATTTTGGGATCTTCAAAACAGCTGTTGGAAAGATAGTAAAAAAATTTGATCACAGAATTCTTATTCCCGATTTTAACAAGGATCTAAAAATAACAACCACAGACAAACAAGTCATAGTTGACACATGTGAAGGAAGATATTATCGTTTTCCAAGAGAGGATGTAATTTTGCTCCCTTTAAAAGCAACCACTGTAGAGCTATTAGCTAAATATTTTCACAGCCTAATAAAAAAACAGTATCCTCAATTCAAAATAACTATTACAATGGCAGAGACACCTACAAGTGTTGTGACATATACAGAATGAGATTTTAAAGAAAAAATAATACGTGAATAATACAGAAATATCAGTAGTAACAGGTGAAAAATATGCGAAAAGCGATTGTCTTGTTTTCGGGGGGAATGGATTCCACCGCATGTTTATATTGGACAATGCAAAAATATGATGAAATAACTCTGCTAAGTTTTCTTTATGGTAGTAAAGAAGATCAAACCATTATCAAGGTCAACAAAAAGTTTTCCTCCTTGCTCTCTGTTAAAACTAAGATTATCAATTTGCCTTTTCTAGAAGAATTTTCCCAAGAAGCTGGTTCTAGTCTTATAAAATCTGAAAAGAAACCTCCAGAAGTTAATTCCTTTGAACAATTAGATAGGGAAGATTTAGCTTTGCAAACTGCTAAAGAAGTTTGGATTCCAGGAAGAAATATTCTCTTTCTTTCAATAGCAGCTTCTTTAGCTGATAGTTCAAAAGTACCAACAGACATAATCTTTGGGGCTAATAAGGAAGAAGGAACCACATTTCCAGATAATACATTAGATTTTGTTAATAGGATGAATAAATCAATTGAATTAGGGTGTTTAAATCAAGTTACAATTCAGGCCCCATTTCATGATTCAGATAAGAAGGACATAGTTGTATTTCTTACTGAAAACAATGCCAAAATGGCTTTTTCATCATCCTGCTACCAAATAGAGGAATGGACAAATGAAGGAAAACCAATACATTGTGGCACCTGTGAGTCGTGTCAAAGGAGAAAAAGAGCTTTTCATCAAGCAAGTATAGATGATCCCACAGAATACAGATAATTTTGGAAAAAATGTTTTTATGTGTGAACATACATAGTGTTGACACTGGGGTGTCATCATGGGTCTTCGGATTTTTTCAGTTAGGAGAGATGGTAGTTATAGTGAAGTACCTGCAAAAAGAGAGAGTTTTTTTGAAGATAATGGAGCATACTTGATTATAGACAGAGTAGAAAGAAGAATCTATGTCTATAGAAAAGATGGGATTCCTTCCTCTTTAGCTTATTGGGCAGGACGAGCAGCAACGAATCTTAATACAAAAAAAGGATCAAAATACAAAGTCATCAATATAGAACAAGAAGAAAGGGATAGAATATTACCTGAATTGATACAAAAGCTAGAAGAAACCGCTTATTCAGAACCCTCAACAACTACAAAGACAAGTTTAGGGGGAAGCGCTTATGTTTATGGTGAAAAAATAGTTCCTGCAACTACAACCATTAGCAAAACAACGAGTGAAATCAAGTACGAAAGGGGATTACCAGAACCAGAACCAGAACCAGAACCAAAACCAAAACTAGAATCTATTCAGACGATACAAGATTCAGAAAAATATGATTTTGAGGAAGTGGCTAAAACCCTAGCATCCAAAATTTTGTTTGATTCAAATATAGAACACATGAAAAAAGTTGAAAAACCACCACGAAGTAAGCTTAGAGATGAATTAATTGACAAAATTGATGGTTTATTAGATAAGATGTACTAGAAATCTGAAATCTTTTTATATTTATTTTCTTTTTCTAATTTTCGCAATAAAGAAGCCTTCAGTATCATGCAAATGGGGATATAGTTCTTGTACTTCTCCATGTGGTGTAGTTCTTAGAGTTCCAATGATAGGCAGAGGTTTTTCTAGATAAAAATCTTCATTCTCTTGTAGAAAGGATGAAATAATGTTGTGATTCTCATCATGAAACAATGAACAAGTGGAATATACTATAGCACCATCAGGTTTAACTAAGTTTGCGGCTTCTTCTAGCAAATCAGTTTGCAAGTCAACATACCAACGTAAGTCTCTTTGCTTCATTTTCCATTTGTTTTCTGGTCGTGAGGAATATGTCCCTGAACTAGAACATGGGGGATCAAGTAATATTTTATCAAAAGTATCGGTAGTTATTTTACTGAATTCCTTAGCATCACCTTGAATAATATCTATTGGTTGAACACCAAGTATCTTCATTCTGTTTCTCAAAATTTTGATGCGCTCATCATTTATATCTACAGCAGTAATCCTTGATTTATTATCTAACAAAGCTGCAATGTGTGAAGTTTTGCTCCCTGGAGAAGCACACATATCAAGAATTAGTTCATTTGATTTAGGATTCAGAACAAGTGAAGCCAAAGCTGAAGCTTTTTGTTGAATCACAATCTTACCATCTTGGAACTCACTTGTGCGAGGGATTGGAATGAGGGTTTTTTCAATTCTTAGCAGATTTGGAATTCCATCATCTATTGTAAAAGCAATTTCTTGTTCTTCAAATCCAAGAGTTATTTCCTCCATGTTTGATTTTAAATCATTAACCCGAACGTACATAGGAATAGTTGTTAGAAAGGTTGAAAGGATTTTTTCTGCAAAATCCTCTCCCCATTGTCTGATAAATTTCCTTATTATCCAGGTAGGAGTAAAATATCTCAGAGCTGCTTTGGATGCAAAATCATGCTTGTTTTCATAAAGAATATCCTCTTGTAAATTGTTTATAGAATGAAGAATATCCTCTAGTTCTAAATCGTTAATCTTCTTATAATGGGGTTTAAGTAATTCAATTACATAATTTATGTTTTCTTTTTCTACTTTGAGAAGTTGAGTAGCCAATCTGAGGAGAGCTTTCATTCTGAAACTAATTTTTCTCAAAGAAAAGGAGGAGGAGCTTGTTTTAATATACAAATCAATCAGGTTTAGCTTTCTATATATTTCAAAAACATGATAATATATCAGGGATTCATCATAATTTGTCAAATCATTATCTTGAATATGATATCTGAGAATAGTTCTAATTGAACGACCTTCATCTACTTGTTCAAGTGAAGTTAGAATTAACGGAATCAATGTATTCATATTCTCCCCCTAATTTTATGATGGTCTCTTATACTACTTAAGTTTATCATCGTTTTTGTAAATCTTGATACCCTATCCACTCTTTTGCTTCAAAAGAATGGAAAAGAACTTTTTCATTTGTTTCAAGCTGGAGTACTTGAGCAAACTTACGTAAAGCTATATTACAATAATCAACAAATGGAATAAACAAAAAATTCATTCTGTTTTTTTGATATAATGGAATGGAACTTGAATCCAAATGGAAACTTACAATGGTATTAATTCCTTCTTCTTTCAACTCTTGAAAGTCTGAACTTGAGAATTTTTCATTTTCTAACACAATTGATAACTTATTCTCTGGTATTCCGAATGTATGAGCAATCCATTTTTTGTTTAGATGACTCAAAGATACAAGAAAATCTTGAAAACTCATTTCAGGCAAATTCCACATTGTTAATTTTTTGTCAGTTTCTGTAACAAGGCTTGAATCCTCCATTTTACTTAATCCTAGAGTTTGAAGGAAGTAGGGAAAACTTCCTTTTACTGAATGAAACCATTTATGGGGTAACCTAATTGTTTTGATGTTATTTGAAATTAGAGACCTCAATAATTCAAAATCTATTTCTGAAAGAGGAAATTTATTCTCTATGATGGATAGAGGTAATAAAGTTACTGCAACATTTGCTTTGTTATCATTCATGAAATGAACGAGTTTCAGATTCATCAAAGGTGAAACAACGATGCATTTCACATTAGTTGCTTTTAATTTATGTGGGGAAAAAGTACCAAATTCAATACCAAAGTCTTTTGAAAGTTTTGTTTCCCTATCGCAGATATTGGCAACTGATCCGAGAATTTCATCTAATGATTTTGTCATTCTAAATCAAAGAAATATTAACAGCTTAAAAAACACTTTGGGGGCTTAGTTGAAACTGAAAGAATTATTAAGTTCTTAGATACTTATTCGAAAAAATTCAGAAAAAATAAAAAAAAAGAGGAGAGAATTAAGAAATAACAAAAAATTCCGTTGCCCAAAGAATTCCATCATCATCTTCTGTATAAGTATAGTGAATTACATTTCCTATTTCAGCTAGAACAACTTGGTTCCAATGTGTTTCATTGAGATAATCCTGTAAGCATCGAATTATCTTTGAATTATTTAATTGGAACACAAAAATACTATTTCCGTTATCTACATATGAACCCAAATTATCAATTTCAGCTGTTAAGTACTCTTGTTGGGGGATTTCTGAAGCAAAGAAAGATTTGAACTGTAATCGTGCTTCTCTTACTACTTGGGAACCAGTTAAACCTTCAGCCTCTGCTATAGAGATGTAGCTAGAATCTAAAGCATCAATCACACATACATATGACAATCTTTGCACAGTACCACTTTGCCAATAAATTGGGATAAACCAAGCAAGCCTAAATCCTATTGAAGTATTTAGAGTATAAGGTACAGGCATCTGAACAATGTAACTCCCCTCATTAGGGATTGTAAGTTGACCTTCCGCTAACTTTGAAGCTGTGACAGCAGAAATGTAACCTCTTTCTCTCAAGTTATAGAATGTTGTTCCATTTTTCCTTATAATCCCAATTCCAGCTAAGGTTTCTGAAGAATCTCTTGGATGTGTAGCGAAGAAAGCAAGAGTTGAATTTTGATATTTGACATATCTGATGTCTTCAACACCTTCTCCGTAGAATCCAAGTCTATCTGAACTATAGTGAGGAAATCCAGGCAATAAGCGTATATTTCCATCTGCTGTTGTATCTCGCTTATTTCCCCATTTTATAATCCATTCTAATTCTATCAAATCTTCTGAAAAAACCTGCAGAATATATTCGGGAGTCGTATCTAGTTCATCAGCTGCATAATGAGTGATTATTTCACCGGTCTTGATATCTAATACATCGATACCGTCTGATAACCACGCACCATAGACGTTTCTAGTCGATCGTGTAACAATATATACCCACTCTGTCCCGGTCCATGCAGGATAAGAACGCCAATATTTAGCCTTTTGATCACGTCGATAATTCTTCAAGTTAATGTCATGATTATACCATAGACCTTCTGCATAATTGAAATCACCTTTTACAAAGTTGATAATTACAGGTTCAGCATTTGGGTTATTGACCTCTACTAAAACCAATCCCCAAGCAAGGTTAAATTGTCCTGATCTCCATATTTGAGCAGATTTCTTCGGTGCATAAATCATGCACCAGTATATAGAATCGTTAACATATATCACATTAGCTTCTGTCAGCACTGCATTAGAACCAAACACAGCTTTGTTCTGTTCAGCTTTGCTTATTGCAAATTCTTTAGTAACAAGTCTTATGTGATTATCAATCTCATTTTCTTCATCGAAAACAAGAAAAGGCAGATTTGTTTCGTCATATGTGACAGTATTTTCAAAATATTTTGCGCTTAGCATTGTTTTCCGTACACCCAACAGGGTTTGACCACCTACAATGACTAGAAATATCAGGATAACTATGGATAAGAGAGCCTCCCTTCTTCTTTTAAATCTAACTAAGAGATTAATCCTACTAATCGTTAGTTCAAATATTACCGTAGTAAGAGTTGTTACTGATCCTACTATAATTAAATGTTCAATAGCTCCTACCATTATTATACGATTGAGAAATCCAACTATCCAAACTCCTAGTAGTAGCACTAAGAAAATAACTGCTGCGAAATATCCTAATCCTTTGCTTCTTTGTCTTATACGGAAAATTATCCAAATAAGGGGAATATAAGCAACAAATAATAAAAAAGTAATACTAGCATAACCCATAACTTGTGTTGTGGGATTTAGAATATAAATCTACTTCAAAAAAGCAATGTTCTTTTTAATTAATACAAAAAAAATCTAAATATAAAAACAAAAGAAGAAATTTTCTTGACAATAGGTTTTTATCAAACGTTGAACTATATTTCTTAATGACAAGTGCAGTCATCTTAGCAAATATAGCAGCTGATATTCCTTCAAATTTAATAGAAAAATACAATGTTTTCACAATACAAGTACCTGTAGAGTTTCCAGACACTAATGAAGAACTATTATACCCAAGTGAAATCACTTATGATGAATTTTTGAAAAGAATTCATACCAGTAAAAAAATGCCCAAACCAATTCAACCAAGCATATATTATTTTGTAAACACTTTCAAACACTTGGAAGAGGAAGGATATGGAGATATCTTCATAATTAATATGACATCAAGAGGTACTGGAATAATTAACACCGTCAAAGCGAGTATCATCCAATATCAAAAACAAGGAGGAAAGAGCAAATTCCATCAATATGACTCTAAAGAGGGATCCTTTGGAGTGGGTATTTCAGTTATAAAAGCAGCTAAACTTCTTAGCGAAGGAAAGGATTTCACAGAAATAATTTCTCATTTGAATGATTTTAAGAGTACTGAACTAAAAACTACTTTTACTTTTGAAAGCTTAAAATACTTACAAAGAAGTGGTAGAATAGGGCTTGTCAAATTCGTAATGGGGTCTCTTCTTAATATTTATCCTTGTTTGGAAGGAACACAAGATGGTGGGATTAACTCTTTTAATCAAACAAAGTCATACGAAGAAGCAGTAGAAGCTATTGTAACTCAAGCATATAACTCGATGAAACACTTCAAGAATTTGGGATGTTATATCGTTTCAGGTGATGCAGAAAAGGGATCAACTCTTGCAAAACAGATTCTAACTAAACAATTTCCCGAAGTAAATTTTTATGGAATCATTCCAATGAGCTGTATAACATATAGTTTTACAGGTCCTGGTTCTGTGATTGTTGTCATGTTTAAAGACTTTGAACATTGAAGTGATAATTGTTGGAAGACACAAAAAAAATCTAACTTGTTATAACTTCATACCATTTTTTTAGTGATAATGCCTTCCATTGTTCTCTTTTTGGGGGATAATAATCAATTTTATCAGCTTCTTCAAGAATTTCTTCTTCGGTTTTTCCTTCGGCAATCATTTCTTTCATAAGCGAAATAACTTGGTTAAGATAAGCTAAAAACTCTTCCAAAGGTTCTTTTCCAGATATTGAACCATGACCCGGGATATAATTCTCTACATCTAGTGAAAGATATTCTTGTATAGATTTTTCCCATTTCAAAGGGTCTGAAGTAGGGGTTCCTCCCCATGGAAAGCTGTGATTAAAAAGGTTATCTCCTGCAAACAATACTTTGTAATTGGGGCAATAAACATAACTGGATCCCTCTGTATGTCCACCTGTTCTCTTGATAATAACTTTTACATCACCATCTACTAGCTCATATTCATCTGCAAATGTTTTGTTAGCAAGAACTATTTTTAATCCATCCAAAGCTAAGGGGTCTTCTGAGTTCTTTTTCCACTCTTCTAAAGCTTCTGGAGTCCAATTATTTTTCTGTGAGTCAACCATTGCTTCATGGGTTAACTCAGAAGTGATGATTTCACAATCTTCAAAGATCTGATTACCAAAAACATGATCTCCGTGAGCGTGAGTAATAAAGAGAATAGAAGCTTTCTTTCCTGTTTCTCGTTCAATATGTTCTCTAAATTCCTTTATGAGAGGGATATGCATACCAGAATCAACAAAAACTATCTGACTAGGTAGAACATAAGCAATAACATTACCACGAGTACTACCATCAGTTATAGCATAAACATTTTCTTTGACTTTTTCAATAGACATTAAAGCACCTAATTGCAAAAAGAATTGGATATAGAAAAGACTTTGGTAGAAGAGAGAATTACTTTATTTCTGTAATCTCCAATGGGTTATTGCTTTGGAAACAAGTTTTTCTTTCTTACCTTTAATTAACTGATGAAATGCCTTGATAGTTTCATTATCCTTTTCTTTCTGGATTTCTGATTCTACAGTAATGTTGTCTTCATGAAATACTTGTTCTTTATAGCTAATCTCCAGCTTTTCCAGTTCATATCTCTTAACTGTTTTTTCTGGCATTCCTTCAATTATCCAGTGGATATGTGCTATGTGATTTACATGTTGATTAATATCTAGGTCTTGTTTTCTCACTCTAAGTGAATGTCTTGTATTTATTTTCTTAGGCAATTGTAAACCAGGAAAACCATAGTTTAGAGCTCTTTTTTCTTCTACAGAATAATTTGACCAATAATCTATGTAATCTACTGGTTGTCTTTTTCGATAATTGAATAGTAACCAACTTGTTGTAGCTTTGCAGACAATATTGTTGTTTTCATCAACAATTTCGAAATCTCTAACTGTATATTTTGGACTACCTGATTCAGCAACCCAACTTGATGCTTTAAGTACTTCATCTAATCTGGGGTAACTAGTAATTTCAACTGTATATCGCAAAAGCAGCCATGTTAAGTTCTTGTGGAAAATTTGTCGGTGACCAATACCTAATTGATCAGCATGTTTGTAGGCAACGTGTTGTAGATAATCCATCAAAGCGGTAATCTTCACTTTGCCTTTAGTATCAATTTCACTTATTCTAGGAACAAAAGTCATTTCATACATAAATTATCACAAACAAATCTGTCCTAGTTTAGATTTATTTAAGAGTTATTAAAAAAGAAAAGTAAAATAAAAATGAGAAAAGAACAAAACTTACATTCTACGGCCTCTACGGCCACCTTAATTATAAAAATGTATGAATTAATAATCTAGTTACAGTGATAATTAATTAAATCAAAGAAAAGTTTTGGTACTCCTTCTTCTCTGAATAGATCTATATTATCAATCCAATTATTTTTTACTCCTGAGCAAATTTCTCTCCATTTCTTGGGTTGATATCGAGCTATTTCAGATAAAATCCATAGAAAAATGAAAGATTCAGGAATTCTAAAATATGGTAGTTGTTTATCAACAAAATCCTCAAATTTTGGATAATAATTTGTATAATATTTGTGTAACTCGCTTGTAAGAGTTCCATCCTCTTCTATTTTAAGAGAAGTTGTACGAAGTAATAAGGCAGCAAAAACCCCATGAGTTTTTGCTTTCACTTGAAATATTGTATTGTTGCTTACAATTTTCTTTCTCTCTAATCCATGAGCACTAAGAAATTCTCGGGTATCTACTTCAAGTTCAAGTAAGATGATTGCTTTAATAATTTGCAGTATTGCATAATATTCTATAATTGGACTTGTACTAATATCTGCATCAATTGATGTTTTGTACATCTCATATCCTTGTGAGAAATATAGAGAAATTTCATCAACAAGTTTTTTTATCTCTACATCTGTTTTAGGTAAGGAAACTTTTGCTTCTATTTTAGATTCTTTTGTTTGTACATTGTTCTTAATTTCGCGTATTCGTTCAATTATCTCTCCTTCTGTATCATTTGGGGAAATTGGTAGAACAAGTTTCCTTTCTTGTTCTAACTTCTCACGTATTTCTTTCAATCGTAATATGTTTATTGCATATTGCTGTAATCTTTTGTAACAAAAATGAGCATGAGATTCGTCTTCATAATTTTTGGAATATTCTATTCTTTCCATACGTTCTCTAATCATACTTTCAGCAACAGAAGGATATCTAAAGCTTTGAAGTTTTTTTAAAACCTTCAATCTAGATTGGTTTAACATATTGAAATCTATGTTATTATTACTTTTAAATTAAAGGTTTTCAGTTCTTGTAGAAATAAAGAAACTCAGAATCTAAAAAACAATCTTCACTTAGTGCTCTTCAGAGAAGTTAGTGAGAATTTTTTGTCCTTTAAATTCCAATCCTTTCTTTAGCATTTGAATTTTCATGATTAGATTATCCACAAAACTTTGGTTCTCTTCAGTTTCCTTTTTCTTCAACTCAGTAATAATCTCTTGACTATCTTTTGCTTTTATATCCTCTTCCTCCTCAAACATTCCCTCAGCTTTCCCATAGAGGCACCAGAACTCAACCTTCTCAGCTATTCTCGGATACACTTTCAAATCCTTCTCTTTGAATATCGCTTGAGTAGATCTCTTAGCATCAATGATTCTTTTCGTATTATTTTCGTAGTATACAACTATTTCAGGCTGAATCCAACTCTGTTCATCAATATCAGGAGTATCAATCCTAGGTTTCCACTCCCAATCTAAACCTTCCAACAAAACCTCAGCTATCTCTTTACAAAGTTCTTCCCATTTGTAAGCAGTAGTCCTAGTAAACCAACAAGCTTCAGCCTTTTTGTGACCATATAGATGGCTTGGATTAGCAAAACCTCTACCACAGTCCCCACAAACAAACGGTTTCTCATCTGTATGCATGGCTATGATATGTAGCTTAAGATCACGAGCATGTGGAAAAGCGGAATCACACTCCTCACAAGTATAAGGACTATGATTTTGGTGAATAACTCTAACATGATCATTTAGATGACTGCGTAGTTTGAAAGCGAAACCACACTCTTCACAAACATAAGGACGCTTGTCAGTATGTATAGAGAGTATATGTTCCTTAAGATGACCTGGTAATTTGAAAGTAGCACTACAGTCCTTACAAATATGGGGACGAAGGTTTAGATGGACTGCATTAATATGACGATTTAAAGTGTCAGTTCGAGAAAATGTTACATCACAATGTGGGCAATTATAGGAAACAGTTTTTACATGCATTGTTTGAATATGCCTTTTTAGAGCACCAGATTGTTTGAATTTTTCTCCACATTTTTCACAAACATATTTTCGAATTTGTTTGTGAACATCATTTACATGACGATCCAAAGTATCTTTACGAGCAAAAGTCAGCTCACAATCTGTACATTTGTATCTTTTTATTTCAGAATGAACAGATCGCATATGTCTATACAAACCATCTTTTCTTGAGAAACTACAACCACAAACTTCACAAGAGTAGGTCTTCTCATTTACCACCATTTAAGTCTCATGTAATTATCTATAAAATGGGATATAAAGACCAATAATACCTTAATAAAAATGAAATAAAAAAGGAGTAAAAGTGTAGAAATCTTACATTCTACGGCCTCTACGGCCACCTTTGCGGCGACAGCCATCGTGGGGTAATGGTGTGACATCTTCTAGTCTTAGTATTCTCATCCCTGACCTTTTCAACGCCCTCAATGCTGCTTGTGTTCCTGGTCCTGGAGTACGATTCTTATGTCCTCCTGGTGCCCTATAACGTACATACAGCTGGTATATTCCTTTACTTTGCGCTTCTTGTGCTGCTGAGTTTGCTGCTTTCATCGCTGCATATGGACTTGATTCGTTTCTGTCTGCTTTAACAAACATTCCTCCACTTTTACGGCTGAATGTTTCAGCACCTGAAATGTCGGTGATATGAACGATAGTATCATTGTAACTGGAAAAGATATGAGCGACACCGTATTTAGAATCTCTTCTTCTTGATCTAGATCTAGCTTCAGATTCAGGTTTAGGTTTAGTTTCGGGTTCAGCTTTCTCTTCAGATTTAGCCTTTTCTTCGGGTTTAGCTTCTTCTTTGGTTTTAGATTTTTCCTTTTTAGAATCTTCAGTTTTTTCTTTCTTGGGTTTAGCTTCATCCTTGGCTTCTTTATCTTTGGTCTCTTTAGGTTTCTTTGGTTCGGCTTTCTTATCTTCTTTAGGAGGTTCGGTTTTTTCTTGCTTCTTAGTAGTGGAAGTTTTCTTCCCTTTCTTAGGAGCTTCAACTTTCTCTTCTACTTTGGGAGTTTCAACGTCTTCCTTAGTTTTCTTAGCCGATTCTTTCTTTTCTTTTTTATCTTCACTCATAAAATCACCTACTTAGCTTCCTCCTTACTTTTGGATAATAAATTCTTAGCCTCTTTGTTCATAGCTTCAGCAGTGGCAGGACCAATACCTGGGACTTTGGAAATATCTTCAACTGTAGCTTTAGCAATTTTATCGACTGTGTTGAAACCATTTTCTTTGAGAAGCATTGCTGTTTTAGCACCAATACCTTTAATCGATGAAATATCAGCTTTTGGTGCAATAGGTATTTTCTCTGCAGGTTTCTTAACAGGAGGTTTTTTCTTTGGTGCAGCTTCAGGTGCCGCTTTAGGTTTGACTTCAGCTTTAGGTTTAACTTCAGGTTTAACTTCAGCTTTAGGTTTAACTTCAGGTTTAACTTCAGCTTTAGGTTTAACTTCAGGTTTAACTTCAGCTTCAGGTTTGACTT
>JAAFKI010000171.1 GCA_021399345.1 Candidatus Heimdallarchaeota archaeon | reverse complement strand
CCCCTCAACGCACGTGAGGGGACCCACTTAAACGACGGTTAAACGCCCTCTGGCAAGTTTGACCAAGTTTCATAACGTGCGTAAGCTTCAGCAGTATCAAACCAATTAATACCGTTATCCAAAGCAGATTTTACAATAGCGTTAGATTCTTGATCAGAAAGTGCAGGATAGACCATTTTCATGAAACCATGACCTCCAGCAAACTGCATAACTCCTTGACCAATGGGAGTTATTTCAATATCTGTTTTTCCAAGCTTTCTTTTTGGAATAGATTCAAGTTTATTTTGGTTCATATTTTTCAAATAATTCTAGGTAATAATAAAGATAATGAATAAGAAGAATTTCGAACAACTCCTTATGATGAATATGATTGTTCAAGATTACTAACAATCAATTCCTCCACAGTCGCCGCAATCACATCCTCCACAATCACTAGTGCAATCAGCACAACTACATCCACCACAGTCGCCACAACCAGAACAATCTGAGCTCCAGCAACCTGTTCTACTAGCTCTACTTGGTGAAATTACAGAGATTGTAATAATCGATATCAAAGTTAACACGCCTATTGTCCCTAGTATAGCAGAGTACCAAATCTCATAAGTTCTGGCAAAGGAAATGAGCAATATAAAAGTTAACAATAGTAAGACAGTGGATAATCTAAGAACTGTAATTGCAACTTTTCGTTGTTTCTTAGGAACAGGAAGAGCATGAGGATCTTGAGAGGTTATATGAGGTTGAGTTAGACGTTCATCATTAAATTTGATAGGCAATTTTTTCTGTTTATATCTAAGGATTGTTGATTCTAAATCATTGCCACAATGTTTACAAAATTGCCCATCCGTAGTATGTTTTTCACCACATTTTGAACAGAAAATTCCTGACATAACAAGCTATACAATATAAATGGGTTATATAAATTTAGACGTAAAATTGATTCACAAGCGTGTAAATTGAATTGTTGTACTAATAAAACAGATGGTGATTCTCACATTGATAGCTGGGAAGTTGCTCAAGGTACGAATCCTAACGATTCAAGTGATTATCCTGATGAAATCTTCGAAACAAATACTGAAAAAAGTCCAATCGATTTCGTTTATGTAGTTTTATCTTTAATTACTCTTTCAGGCTTATTTATCTTTAAAAGAAGAAAATAATCTTCTTTTCCTTTTTTTAACTACTAATAACTATCTCTAATAAGTTGACAATAGAAAGGAAAAATTTCGTTCTTTTTAATCACAACCAGGACCACAACACATCCAGAAGAAGAGTATACTCAATAGTACATCAAAGAATCCCCTATCTTCTCGTCTATGTCTTCGGTTGTCATGGTAGTCTCTTTCCTGATGTTGTTGCTGATATTGGGGAGCTTGTTGAACTGGACCACTTTGCTGAACAGGGGCTTGGTAACGAACAGGAAGTTTATCATTCTTATACTGGACAATCACAGATTCTAGATCATGACCACAGAATTCACAAAATTGACCTTTCGCTGTATGTTTACTACCACAATTAGGACAGAAAATTTCACTCATACATGTTCAAATTGGACATTCTCATATATAAATTTAGAGAAATAGGGATGAAAAAAATGATGAAAGTGTTAGTATTTTCTCTTTTCTTTTCATTTAATCACTTCTAATACCTCTATAAATTTAATCTGTCTTATAAAGACTTCTGACGGCATTGCACATTTTAATCTCAAGCGTTTCAAAGGAAAAGATTTTACTAGTGTATTGGTAAATATGACTCGATTTAAAATGGATAAAATAGCATTCTTTCGAAAACTTAATCGGAAGATTTCCAGAATTCATGTTATTCTAAGTGATGAAATAGATGAGCAATTGAAAGAAAATCCTTTGATTGTTCATATTCAGAATCACCCAAAATTAAGGTGGCAAGACATATACAAGTTTCTTATGCAAGGTACTTGTGGCTGGGTACATTTGAAACACCTTGGAAATGAGAACAGAATCAAGGAGTATTTATTCCAAGAGTTTGCAGATTCAGGTGAACCTTTAGATAATGAAGATTTATATGAATTGCAGGATTCACAAACAAGATTTGTAAGACTTAACTTAAGAGTCTGGAAAAAGATAATAGGAGATGATCCTGCAGTTATCTGGTCATTGATGCAAAAAGCTTCAAAAGAAATACCAACAAATACAGAACTATTTTTACAAAGATGGACTGAATTGATAGAATTATATGAAAAAGGCTTTATTAAGATAAATCACCGAAGAAAACGAAAATATGGAAGACTGTTCCACTGGTTAAACTTTGTCCTTGAACTGATTTCAGATGCTGAAAATATCTCAGAAATACCACTTGTACGTCATTCAGCTGTTTTCAGGAGAAATTATAAACCAAATTACAGAATAGTAAAAGAAGAAGATGTTCTGAAACATATTTCTTGAAAAATCAGTAAATGAAAGGTATTAGTGCCTTTCTTTCTTCTGGGTAATCAGGAAAAGCTTCCTTATACCATATGTGGTGAGATCTTGCTCTAGGTAGAAGATTAGCTAATGTCCAGAAAACAAATAGTAATCCCGCCCAGTTCCAAACAACTAAACCCCAGCCAATCCATATGATGATTTCTCCAAAATAATTAGGACTGGATATGTACTTGTACATTCCTCCAAAAGGAATTTTGTATCCTTTTTCTCCTGGCTTTCTTAATGCACGTAAAACTAAATCTGCGTGTCTATTGATTACATAACCAAAGATAAAAAGTACTGCACCGATTATGAATCTTGGATCAGTTAACCAAGAAATTGTATATGACGTTGGATCAGCAAAATGAAATATCCATCTAGCTTGAATGTAAGTATTCGATGATTGAAAAAGCAAGCCAAAAAACATGATAAGTAATGGCATTCTTTTGTTGGTTCTCAGGAAGAAGGGAAAAATCAAATCCCTTTGAATATAGTGAAGCATCCACATAACTAAAAGAACTATGGGAACTAATTCAGCTCTTCTGTCACTTAAAACATATAAAACTATGAAGATAATTATAGCGGGAGATTCCATGATAATCCAACCCCATTTGGAGCTTATCGATGGCCCCCATCCTTCACGTACATGACGACCGTAAGGAGCAGAAATGAAAAATAGTAAAACTAGCATTGCAAGTGCTATAACAGCGGAAGCTATGAACAAACCCCAGTAAACATACATCTCATTCATCACACAGAGGAATATTTAGGTTTATTTAAAATCTTTCCCCCTACAGAGGGTGAGTAAGATTAAAAAGCAACTATACTATTATCCCAAAAGAAGAACAATAGATTGGGATGACTGGAACCAAATGACCAAGCTAGCAAATGAGAGAAATCTTGAATTATTTTGGAATGTTCAATTTATCTATGAATTAGGTTTAGCAATGATGGAACTAGAATCTTTTGGAGTAAAATACTCTACTAAGAATGGTCTTCGAACTTTCACTGCCTTAGAGATTCCTGATGAAGAGAAATTTAACAGAAGAACAGCATATTTCCAGAAAATTGATGACCAAATTACTCTCTATTCTAAATTGGTATCAAACAATATAACTAGATCAATTAATCAATATCTCACTCATTGGATTTATCCGTATAAAGGAAAATTCCATCCTCAAATGATAAGAGCTCTTCTAAATTTAATGAAAATCAATTCTGGTGAAACAATACTTGATCCCTTTATTGGGAGTGGAACTACAGCTGTTGAAGCTCAGCTACTTGGAATTAATTGCGTTGGAATTGATATCTCAGAAGTATGTTATCTAGTCTCGAATGTAAAGACGAATTCCCATAAATATGTCTCACAGCTTGGGATGGAATTGGAAGATTTCATTCAATATCTCCTAGAGTACAAGAACGAAAATGTTGAAGAAGACATCTCTGAAAAAATTTCAAAAATAGAAAAACCTGAAATCAGGAATTTTTTTAGAGTTGCAGAATTAATAGCTCATAGTGATAAAGGTAGAAGAAGAAAGAAAGATTTTTCAAAATCAGTTCTAGTTAATGCGAATAAAATGTTTACCTCAGTAACAGATTATGCAAATTGCATAGTTGAAAATAATCTCTCCTTAGGCGAGGTTTCAATACATAAGAATGATGTTAGAAAGCTAAATTTCCCAGCTAACCATTTTGATGGAATTATTACTTCACCCCCCTATTCAATTGCCTTAGATTATGTTGATAACGATAAGTATGCTCTAATGTCTTTGGGGCACAATCTAGATACCATTAAAGACGATTTTATTGGAGTTAGAGGTAAAGGATCAAAGAAAATAGAACTTTATAATGAAGACATGAAGAACTCATATCAGGAGATGGATCGTGTTCTCAAATCTGGGAAATATTGTACAATCATTATTGGAAATGCTAGAGTTGATAAAGAAGAAATCAAAACAGTAGAAAATACCATCAAAATTTTCCAAGAGATGAATTATAAATTAGTGAAAAATATCGATAAAATCATATTTGGACTTTATAACATAATGCAGAAAGAAAATATTCTGATTTTCAAAAAAGAGTGATTTCATTGCTTGATTTTCTTATACGTATCAATTATCAGTTCTACCAATTCGTCTATGGAGATACCGGGTAGATCTACTTCTTTGTCTCTAAAAAACAGCTTTATTTTCTCCATCAAAGTAGTACTTTCTACTTCTTGACCTATAAGATGATTCTGCAACTCTGAAAGAATTAAAGGTGGAGAGATGGTGAAATCTCCTGAAATCACCAAATCAGAAATAGTGTTATTTTCAAATTGAATAAAGAGCTGAATTAATCCTCCAACAAACTTCCTCTCTGAAAAAGTAAAATAAGAACCACCCATGATTTTTTGTTGAATCATAGACTTCTTCTCTTGTTCTACGTAATTTAGCCATTCATTTTGCTTATACAAATTCCTTAATTCTACAATCTTTTCTTTCTCATTTTTTAAAAGCATACCAATTTCCAGGTTTACATCTAATTTTTCTTGAAAGAGTTCTATGTACTTCTGAATTACTTCTTCCTTAGATGGAGGATTTTCTAGAAAATAAGAAAAACTCCCCATACGTTCCTCCAACGACTTAGCAATTTTGTCTCTGAATTTTTCATCAGGAACCTTAAGTATTTTAGACATCTCTTTTGATGGAAATTTGAAAATAAAATTACCAACTAAGATTCTTGAATTACCATATGTCACTGCTCCATTGCCACTAATTTTCTTTTCTTGAGCTACAATATCATTAATTGGCGAATACTCAGCTGGTACATTGAAATATTGATAAGTTTCTACAACTGGACTCAAGAAATATTCATAAAAAGTGCTTAAATCAAAGTTATACTCTTCTTTTTTACATATTATCTGATAAAAAACTTGATTGGAATCAAGAAATACGGACCCTCCTCCACATCCTCTTCTAACTACTGGTAGATTTTGTGATTTAATATACTCTTTTTCAATCGAATTATCTATAATCTGATGAAGACCAACACATACAAATGGTTTATTCGGCCAGTTAATCAGTAATGTATTGGGAGTATGATTTTGATCTTGAACCAAAGCTAGAGCATGATATATAGCTTGCGTGTCAATCCATTCAATCTCACCTAAATTGATGAGTCTCCATTCGGATGTCATAGTAACATTCTCTTCTAAAGAAAAGACAGTTTAAGTGTCTAGTTCCATTAGTATTCCCCATTCAGTTTCGTTTGTAAGAAAGAAAAGTACATCTCCTGAGGGGTTTAAGTAAATCAATCTTACAAATTCCAGCCCATACTGTGTTCCATTAATATCTACATTGGCATAGAAATTGACTGTAATCTCATATTCTAAATCCACACCATGGTTCAAATAAACCGAATCAATTGTACTGTTAATGTCAGGGTAATTAGGTTCAGTATAATAGGAGGAGTTCCATTCATCAGGTGCCCACATCCAAGAAATAAATGTGCCATTATCTGATCCAAATAAATCAACATAATTTTCTCTGGCAACTGCACTTGTTGGAGCATTAACTATGGTCATTTCAAGTATAAAAACATGAACTAACTTGCTGAATCCACTATAATCCTCGATGGTTACATTTTCCATAAAACTTTGTTCGTTTAGAATCAGCTGAGTGATGTTATAAATATTTGATATTTCAGGAAGGCCAGTTATATCATCCCAAATATCAATTGTACTTCCATTAATATTGGCAGTATTATTAAGATAAATTGCGCTTTGAGAATCACCTGGTACAGAATTTATTATGATTGTGCTTTGAAAATCATCTAAACCGGGTGGAGCAGTGCTTAGAGATATAAAGATAATAGGCATTCCTAATAAACTAAAGCCCAAAATAATTACAAACGTATTGAATGCATTGTTAGGCATAACTGTACTGTACCTTGAGGATTTAAAAAACTTATCAAATAAAAACTAAAAAAAGCGTAAGATGGAATTTACTTTCCTTTCTTATACTTGTTATAAAAGAAGAGAGATGGGACTACAAGAGCAAAACAACCAATGGTTGCAATAACAAAGTAAGCACCTGGATTTAGAAAAACACTGATTTTACCGATAAAATCGTTTGTCCATGTTTTAGAATCAGCTGAAAAAGCAAAAGTGATATCAGGAGTACCAGCACTACCAAATCTACTTCCTTCACCATATTGATAAGAGAGGAAGATTCTGCCTTCATAAACTTCTAAACTTGGATCTTTTCTGAAATAACCATCTGCTGTATCTCTAACAACTGTATGATACTCAATAGAATTTGGTTCATCAACATCTTCAAACCAAGCTCCCCACAGATAATATTCATCAAAAGTAATATTCTGTGCAAGGTTGAACTCATCATTAAGCTTATCATGAGCTGCCATAAAGAAACCATTATTCCAACGAACCATAGTTGGATTGAACTCATCGGTTAGGAGCTGAGGAGCATCAAGGAGTAAAGTTGGTCCTTCAAAACCAAATCCAATTGTTGTATAGGTAATTCTCACTTGTTGTTTTAGAAAAGGTTCAGTGGATAAAATATAAATTCTACCATCATATGGATATAATTTGAAATCTACACCAAAATAATTACCAGCTTGAGTTTCTGATAATACTGTGTAATCTTCAGGAGCTATATTGAAAACTTTAGTTTTATTAACCGTTTGGCTATAACTATAAGCTAAATACAAATTCTCTCCTTTATAAGCAACATCAAAATTATAAAAATCATCAAAAGCTAATGTTGTATTAAGAAAATAGGACAAATCTGACCATGATCTACCATTGTCTGTTGTTTCTGTAGCCAAAAATGTTAGATTACCGCTAATCATTTCATGTGCAGCCATAAACAAGTAAGTTATTTCATTAAATGTTATAATTGCTGTTTTGTTAATATATACTGTTATGTCATCAAGTATAAAACGCAAAGGGGTTACTAAAGTGTCGTTATTTTCTATAGTTTGAAATTCAGTTGGAGTCTTTCTAATATTTCTTGAGAAAATATTTCGATCGTATATTTCTTCAACTGAAATACTATTTCTTATATAAACCATCAAATATTCCCCCTGATTTCCTGCAGTTAGTTGAGGAAGATCATCTGAAAATGTTTCTACAGCAAGTGTATAATTAGGGATTGAAGAAATCACTAAAACAGATATAAATGTAACATAGAACAATTTTTTATTAATTTTCATTTAGGAGACTCCCGATATTATTCTCTTGCAAAACATTGTTGAGGAATATATAAATGTTACCAACAATAGATAAAAAATCACCAAAATCACTCCCTGTCCATTTCAAATGTTAATCGGATATTTCGAAGTTCTTGCATAGTTTTTCCATCAGGATTCTTGTCTATTGTTGAGATATCAAATAAAATTAAAAAGTCATTGTGTTTGAAAGCAATTGTCTCAAAAATACCTTTTAGCTTATCTCCTTGATTTTCCCACATACCAGAGAACAAATAACATTCCTTATCTTTGAAATCATCTATTCGGAAATCAAGCACTTTCATAGTATCTCCAATATAATATTTATTAACAAGTCTGGACCTTAAATCAGAAAGATATTCAAGTGAGAACGAATTTTCTCTGAATGGTTGCCAGTAGATAAAAAATAATCTACTTGGTTTAATCATAATAAAGGGGAGAAAGGATGTATAATCAAGCCCTTTCAGAAGATGTGGGACATAACCAGAAGGAAAAGTAACAGATCCAATAAAATCAATACTGGTTTTCTTCTGTTTATTTGATAAATCAAGAGCTATGCTTATCATCTAAACACTTTGTGTTAAAACACTCATATATATTTCGAAGAATGAGTTCAATTGCAGTTTAAACCTTCAAGAACATTAATAAGTGCTTAAATCTGCATGATGAATTACTAATTAAGTTGAAGGTTTTTTAATGGTTTCTTTCTCACAAAAGGGTTCTTGTATCTTTTGAGTAAGAGTGAATTTGTCACAACTGATAATGATGAAAGAGCCATAGCTAAACCAGCCAATTCAGCTGGTAAAAGAAAACCTGCGGGAACTAAAATACCAGCTGCAATAGGAATACCAAGAGTATTGTATATCAATGCCCAAAATAGACCCATTTTCACTTTTCTAATAGTTTTCTTACTTAAGTCAATAGCAGTTACAACATCTCTCAAGTCATCTTTTACAAGAACAATATCACCAGTTTCGATTGCTACATCTGTTCCAGAACCTATTGCAATACCTACATCAGCTTTAGCTAAAGCTGGAGCGTCATTGATTCCATCCCCAACAAATAACACTTTTTGGTTTTTGCTCTGATAATTGGAGACTACATTTACTTTCTCTTCTGGCAAAACATCTGCGTGCACCTCATCTATACCGACTTCTGCTGCAATAGCTTTAGCTGCCCTAATGTTGTCTCCGCTAACCATCACGACTTTCAAACCCATTTCTTGAAGCTGTAATATGGCTTCTATAGAATTTGGTTTTATTGTATCAGATATAGCAATTAAGCCAATTACATTCTTTTTACTGATTAGAACCATAACGGTTTTACCTTGATTTTCCAACTCAACCATTTTTTGTTCAATCTCATCTTCAATAGAAGCTTCTAGAATGTTACTTAGCTTCCGATTTCCAAAAGAATAATGCTCATTGTTTATTTCAGCTTCAATTCCCTTTCCAGGATGAGCTTCAAAGTTATCTATTTTTATAATGTCTATTTTCTCTTCTTCAGCCTTGTGCAAAATGGCTTTAGCTATTGAGTGTTCAGATCCTTGTTCTAAAGATGCAGCAATTCTGAGAATGCTTTTCTCACTTTGATCGCTAGCAGTAGAAATTACTTCAGTAATTTTAGGTGACCCTTCAGTGATTGTTCCAGTTTTATCAAAAAGAACAACATTAACGTTTCGAGCAATTTCTAGGGCCTCCCCACTTCGAATTAGAATTCCATTTTGAGCACCAATACCAGTACCTACCATAATAGCTGTTGGAGTTGCAAGCCCTAGAGCACAAGGGCAAGAAATTACCAGTACAGTAATAGCTAATAGAAAAGAATAGAGGAATATTGAACTTATTCCTGCAGAAACTCCACCAGTAATTGTATTAATGTCTATAGCTCCGAATTGAAATAGCAAGAACCAGATTGTAAAGGTGATTAAAGAAATAACTACAACAGAAGGAACGAACCAAGCGGAAATCCTATCAGCTAATTTTTGAATAGGGATTTTAGATGTTTGAGCTTCATCAACCATTTTGATTATCTGATTGAGTGTTGTATCAACACCCACTCTCTTAGCTTCCATTTTAACAAAACCATTTTCATTAATTGTTCCACCTATTAGAGAATCTTCAGGTTCTTTAAAAACTGAAACGCTTTCTCCTGTGATCATACTTTCGTTGATATATGATTGCCCTTCAACAATCGTTCCATCAACAGGAATACTATCTCCAGGTTTGATAACACAGATATCTCCCAAAACAACGTCATCTATAGGTATCTCAACTTCTTCACCATTACGAACAACTAGAGCTGTATCAGGACGTAGTTCTATTAATTTCTTAATAGCTTCAGAAGTTCTACCTTTAGCTATTTCTTCTAAATATTTTCCTAGAAAAATGAAAGTTAGTAGGATTGCTGATGTTTCAAAGAATACTGAACCATGATAAGCAGGAACATAAAATGCGTAGATTATTGAAAACAAACTGTAGAAATAAGCAGCACTTGTTCCAAGAACAACAAGGACATCCATTGAAGCACTTCGGTTAATTAAGCTCTTCCAAGCCGCCTTATAGAAGGGATAAGCAATAATGAATTGAATGGGAGTTGTAAGAATTAGTTGTAGTAGATTTGAAAGCAACATATTTGGAGAGATATAGGTATTCATTAACCAAGAAGCTAAACCTGGAAACCAGCTGTTAAATGGGATCATATGACCCATTGCAAAGATGAAAACAGGCAAAGACAGAACTAAACTGGCTATGAATCTCCAGCGCATATCAATTAGCTGTTTATTCTTCATGAATGATAGCTGATCAACATCAAAAGAAGCCTTATAGCCAGCTTTTTCAACTGCTTTAATGATTTGTTTCTCTTTTGCAATTGTTGGATCATAGATGAGTAGAGCATTATGGCTTATCAGGTTAACAGCTGCAGAATCAACACCCTCTACAGAAGATATAGCTTTCTCTATTCTAGTTACACACGCAGCACAGTGCATTCCTTCCAAAGCGATAGTCTTTTTTTCTACATTTTCTTCCATAATTGGTTTCCTTCTTATAAGTAATTATTAAAAAGTATAACAAAATTAACTACTAAATCGTGTTAAGCAACTGAAGCTTTGTAACCAGCTTCCTCTATAGCTTTTATCATTTCTTCTGTAGTAGTTTTTGCAGATTTATACTCAACTACAGCTGTATTTGTTTCTAGATTTACTTCTGCAGATTTAACACCAGAAATATCTTTCAGTGCTTTTGCTACTGACATTTGACAATGACCACAAGTCATTCCAGTTACATTTAATGTTAGTTCATCCATATTTATCAATTTAATCTAGCATTTCACTTTATAATAGCTATTGGTTTTACAAAAATTTAAATCTCTTTAGAAATGATATATTCAAATTTGCTGTAAATTGGAAACCTAACAAAAACCTAGAAATTCTAGATTGTGATACAAAATCTTTCTCGTTCAAAAGGATTATATAATCATTGCTGAAAAACCCAGAGCGATTACTATAGTTTTGATTTTTTTACTTGTTATCAGTTCTGGATCTATAGAAACTGAAGCATTTCTCTCCTCAAAGTTTATTTCAATAGTTTCCACTCCTGCTGTAAAACCAAGTGCTTTCTTGATAATATTTGCACATATCTTACAGTGTATATCAGGAATATCAAGTACTAAATCTTGAGTCATTGTTATCATTTTAACTAATGAAGTTTAACTTATTTAAACTAACTGATGAACAAAAATCAACATTCTTTCGCATAAAAGTTTTATAATTCCTTAAAATCCAAATTCCATGAGAAAAAGGTTTACAGCGAGAACTACAATTTCAATTGTATTATTAATTTTTGCTTTTGAAACAGCTGATTTTGAAGAAGTTTATGTACTTCTATCTTAACTCCAAAATTCTCCCAAAATGTTTAATATTTCTAAAATCATCTCATAAATTGTGGTTTTATGGCAAAAAAAATCAAATATGGGATAGTTACACCCAATATTGGAGAATTTTATGGGTCAATTGATAACTTAGTTAATATATCACAAAAAATAGAAAAAGCTGGATGGAATGGACATTTCATATGGGATTGGATACTAGGGAGTAAAGATCCAATTCATCAAATTGTTGATCCATGGATAGCATTAACTGCGATGGCATCTAGAACTAAAAAGATAAAATTAGGAACAACTGTTACTCCAATTCCTAGACGTCGACCTTGGAAATTAGCTCGAGAAACTGTATCTTTAGATCGTTTTTCAAAAGGGAGATTAATATTGGGGGTAGGTTTAGGCTTTCCTCCTGAAGAGGAATTTGCAGCATTTGGTGAAGAGTCAGATATTAAAATAAGAGCTAAAAAGATGGATGAAGGACTGGACGTTTTATTAGGACTGTGGAGTGGAAAAAAATTTAGCTATAATGGTGAGCATTATAAAATTGACAATGTAACTTTCTTACCTAAAGCCTTACAAACTCCACGAATACCTGTTTGGGGATCTGGAACGTGGCCTTATAAGAAACCTTTCATTAGGAGTGCGAAGTTAGATGGAGTTGTACCAATGGATAATGAAGATTTCTTTCCAACACCGAAAACACTACTAGAAATTATTTCACTAATCAAAGAACATCGTTCTAACATGAAGGATTTTGATATTGTAGCTAGTGTTCGTACTATGGGAATTGATTCTCAAAAACGTGAAGAATTGTTATCAGAGTATATTGATGTTGGTGCTACTTGGTTGGTAGAATCAATAGATGAATCTACAGATAAAACAGAATGTTTTGATTATATAGAACAAGGACCTCCTGAAATATGATAACAAATTATTATTAGTGTTCTAAAGTAGAAACTGAAGATAAAAAAGAGAAAATAACACATCTCTTTAGCTTTTTTTTATTTAATTTTGGCTAATTTTTTTACTATCCAGTTCTTTTTATCTAAAATAGAGCAGTTTAGCTTATCCTATCTCAGCTTTAACCTTTCAGCTTAATATATTCACTTTTGCTTTGAAACCATTCACTAAGAAATTATCTGATTCAATAGAAGCATTTCTCAAATAAACTTAAGTTTCAGCCTCTTAAACTTATGATTTTTAAAATTCCTTAATAAACAAGAGTTTTATTGTAAATTATCAAACAAAAAGGAATGCATGAAAAATGAAAGCGTATCAAAAAACAAAACGAACTCACAAAACATCTAAAATTGAATATTGGTCATTAGGTGGTCACTTCTTCTCAACACTCTCTAATAGACTGACCACTGATAGTTCAATTAGAAGATAAAGGTGTAGCTATGAAGAATGTTCAACCTGCGAGTGAACTTAATGATGATATTACAGCTGAGGAAAAGAAACCCAACCCTCTGGCATTGTTAAGAAGTTGGGATTTCTCAGCATTATTTCTTGGAGGATTTATTAGTAATGTAGGCTCGTATTTTACAAGTGTAGCAATAATTTTCATGGCTTTAGTATTTACAAGTGGTTTAACTGAAAATGAAGCAACTCGAGCTATAGCTTTAATGACCACTTTTACTTTGCTTCCAATGTTACTATTAGGACCTATTGCAGGAGTCCTTGTAGATAAATTTGATCGTAAAAAAGTAATGATTATCGCTGATTTACTAGGATCTTTAGCTGCTTTTGGTCTGATTCTAGCAGCACAGATGTGGCATCTATATTTATTTGCTCTTTTCAACTCATCTGTTAGACAATTCTTCTATCCTGCCAAAACAGCTAGCATTCCTATGTTAGTAAAACAAGATCAACTTTTATCCGCTAATGGGTTTATTCAAACAACTAGCCAGCTTTCCAGATTAATAGGACCTTTACTTGCTGGGTTTCTTATAGCTGCTTTTGGATTTGATATATCTTTCATAATAGATGGTAGTTCATACATCGTATCTGCAATATTATTATTTACTATAAGGAAAAATCTAAAGCCTGAGAAAACAGAAGATAAAATCACTCTACGAAGTGTTGGAACTGGATTAAAAGATGGATTCAGGCTAGCATTTACTGATAAAATAATTACTTTTGTTATAATTCTATTTTCATTTACAATACTCATGATAGGGATGATAGATCCACTTATCGTTCCTTACATGAATTTCGAATTTGGCGTAGGCGAAAAAGAATTTGGAATGATGATGAGCTTTGCAGCTATAAGTGGTTTAATACTTGCAATTGTTCTATCTGTGAAAGGACAACTTAAGCGAAAATTAACTTTCATGTCCGTCACAATTTTAGTAGCAAGTTTCTGCTTAGCTTTCTTAGCCATCGCACCATTTGCACCAGGAGGTGTAGTGTGGATATGGATGGGTATGATACTAGTTGGCTGTATCAATGTTGGTTTTAACCTTCCATTCGCTACCCTCATTCAAAGAATCGTTCCAAACAAGGATTTAGGTAAGATTTCAGGAGTTATAGATACAGTGATTACTGCTGCATCTGTAACCGCTTCTGTAATTGCAGCTACTTTAGCAGGGGTTATTCCCACAAGTTGGATATTTATCATCATAACAATCTGTATTGCACTAGCTGGAACCGTAGGATTAATTGTAATAAAGTACATGAATTTGGAAAAGATTGCTCAACTCCGCGAAGAAGAAATGAAAGCAATCTTAGAACAGAAAGAGGAAGAAATTTTAGAAATTGAGAAAATCGCTGATTTCGACGAACAAGCAAAGCTCACCTTTGATGAGATATTGGGCGAGGAGGGAACTCCTTCTCCCAAACCATCTCTAGATTGAAATCGAATATTTTTCTCGCTTTCTCTTTTTCTTTTTAGATTATCAAAAAATAGAAAAAAATAGTATGGAGGAGATTTTATTTTTATGCTCTCTCTGGTTGTTTTTTCAGTCCAAGCTTTTCTGCATATCCATCCATATCTAGAAAACCATGCCCACTTATGTTGAAAAGAATAGTTTTCTTCTCATTATTTTCTTTACATTTTATTGCTTCATCTATTGCACAGGCAACACTGTAAGCTGATTCAGGCGCAGGTAAGAATCCTTCGGCTTGAACAAATTCTTTAGCCCTTTGGAAGATATGTACTTCATCTGTTGGATACGCAATTGTGTCAATATATCCGAGATGTCTCAAAAGACTCAGAATCGGGGAACTTCCGTGATACCTAAGTCCATCTCCCAATATTGGGACCATAGTAACTTGATGACCAAGAGTACACATTTTCAGCATTGGTGTCATCTCTGCATGATCGGCAAAGTCATACTTGTACTCTCCTTGTAAGTTTGCAGCTGCTTCACTTTGCGCAGCAATAAACTGAATATCTGCTTTCTTTTTCAGTACATCTTGCATCCAGGGTAAGGCAATACCTCCAAAGTTACTTCCTCCACCTAGGCATGAAATAACTACATCGGGGTATTCTCCAGCGATTTCCATCTGTTTTTTAGTCTCTAAACCTATAATTGATTGATGTAACATTACATGGTTCAAAACAGAACCAAGACAATAAACAGCTTTTGGATCTTTCTTAGCATCTTCTAATCCTTCAGAAATAGCTATACCTAATGATCCATTATGGTCTGGATTTTCAGCATATAATTTCTTCCCGAACTCGGTTTGCTGGCTTGGAGATGCATATACTTCAGCTCCAAACATTTGCATGAAGTTCAATCTGTGAGGTTTCCATCTATAAACTGCTCTAACCCAAAAAACGGTACAATCTAGTCCAACTAAACTGGAAGCATAAGCGAGGGCATTACCCCATTGACCAGCGCCAGTTTCAGTTGTAAGACGCTCAAATCCTTGTTCTTTTGCGTAATAAGCTTGTGCAAGGGCAGTATTTACTTTGTGACTACCTGTTGGGCTGTAAAATTCTGATTTGTAAAATAGTTTTGCAGGAGTGCCCAATTTCTTTTCAAGATTCTTGGCTCTGAAAAGTGCTCTAGGTCTTCCTGCGGCTAAGTATAACTCCTGAATTCCTTCAGGAATAGGGATCCATCGCTCTGCAGACATCTCTTGTTTTAGACACTCACCAACCAGGAGATTGGGAAGATCACCAATTCGAGAATATCCTTCAGGTGGATCCATCGGGGGTGGTAAAGGTTCAGGTAAATCAGGAATGATATTATACCACTTATCAGGTAGTTCATCAGCTTTTAGAATAATAGCTCTATCATCTGTCATTTTCTTAACCTTGTTTTTAATAGAATTAGTTCTATATCGTTAAATTATAAATCTTCCGCAGAAATTTAAAAAAGAAAAATAATTCACTAATCTTTCTTCTTAACGAAAAATTGTACTCTGTGGACAAGATATTTATTGCATGGAAGCTTATACTTACTAGTTAACCTATTGGTGATAGAAATGGATAAAAAAATATTTAAGAAGAAGATTTTTTCATATTCCTTGTTAGGATTATTAGTTTTATTATCGTGTCTGACATCAACAGATACAGCTATAATATCTCTTAATGGTGTTGAAGAAATTAATGAAGTGATTTTAAATTATACAACACATGATCCTATTCTGATTGATTCTTCAGATGATTTCACAACTTATGGTTTTCCTGGTACAGGTGATCCTGGAACTCCATTCATTATTGCGAATTATAGTATAACTAATGGTGTTACGTATAGCATCAAAATTATTGATGTTAACGACTATTTCATCATTGAAAATTGTTATGTTGAAACCTCAACTTGGGGTATCATACTATTTAATATTGGTACAGGAAGAGCAATAATTAGGAATAACACTTGTTCATCACATTATTTTGGCATATCTATTCAAAATACACTACAAAGCCAAGTTCTTAATAATACAGTTTTGGATTCTGAAAGAGGTATCGATGCATATTTCGCTGGATTTTCCACAATTCAAGATAATGATTGTACTAATTGCAAGATTGCAATTGAATCATCCTCAAGTGGTGAAATTAGTATTTTGAATAACACACTTCAGAATAGTCTTGTTGGAATTTCCATCTCTTACTTATATTTGGCTACCATTAGTAATAATACTCTAATTAATACAGGTTTTTATTTTGACCCTGACCCTCTTAATTCATATTCAACCTTTACTTTCACAGAAAACACAATAAATGGACTTCCTGTAGCAGTTATTTTTAATGAAGCTGATCAAACGATTGATGCTTCATTATATGGACAAATTATAGTGATAAACAGTTCTAGAATATTAATAACTAATCCTTCAATTAACCCAGAACCAAACTATGGTATTCATCTATTCTTTAGTGATAATTGTTCAGTGATTGATACGATCAATGTGAATAATCTATACTGTATTCTAGCTTATTATTCCCCTGATACAGAAATTATTAATAATTTTTGCAACAATACTTATATTGGTCTCGATTATTTTCAGAGATCTGGATCTGGTATTGAGATAAAATACTCAAATAGAAGTATAGTAAGTGATAACGTTTGTAAAAATTTCGGTGAAGGAATTAAGATTTTCAGAAGTATGAATTCTAATATACTTAGAAATACTTGTGATTACAATAGAGTAGGCATAGGAATTAACTCACAAGATTGCTTGATAGAAGAGAACAGTATAAATCATAATCGTCATGGAATACTTTTGGGTTATATGACAACAGATATTGTAACTGATAATAACGTCATTTTTAATACAGTAACTTTAAGTCAGTATTACGGTATAATTTTGGATTCCTATTCTAAAAATAACATAATTCATCATAATATATTCATAGACAATAGCTTAGGAGGATCACATGGACAAGCTTATGATGAAGGTCAAGGAAATATTTGGTATGACACTTCAACGAATCAAGGCAACTACTGGAGCGATTGGTCAGGTACAGGAAGTTATTCAATATATGGTACCGCATATTCTGAGGATCCTTATCCACTAAGTTCCATATCTGAGTTTAATACTACAACTTCAATTTTGCTTGCTTTTCTAGTTTCATGTATTGCAATTGTTCCTCTAATTAAGAAAAGAAGATAGTAATCTTTTCTTTCTCTTTTTTTGTTAATTTTAAAATAAAAGAAAGAACAAAGAAATCTATTTTTTGTTTGAGCTGAAAGAATAAGTAATTACACTTTTTGGACAAACATCAGCACAAGTGCCACAGAGGATACATTCTCTATGCTCTATTTTCCCTTTTAGAACCATAGTTTCTACTTCTAGACTCATTGGACATTCTCTGGTACATCTATGACATTCGATACAAGCTTCAGTATTGGTTTTTAATCTAAATGAAGGAATTCGCAAAAGATTACTTAGCCATCTTCCTACAATCATGAAAGGAGCCATCCAACAAACGTGATGACAAAAAGATCTTTTACCAACTGCAATAGCTAATATAAGAATAATCCCCACAACAGTGAAATAAACAAGACAATTAAAATGGGTATTGAAGTTTCAAAAGCTGTTATGAAATGGTCAAATAACGCAATTAAAGAAATTGAAGAAAAGTGATGAAGTTATTTTAACTTTTTAATTATCCCACAATAACCACAATTTGGACAAAACTGGTATGTTTTTCCAAAGCTATTCTTACACATAGGACAGTAAGCAGCAGCTGTTTCGTCAACTTTAACACCAGCTTTTTGTCTTCTATTTAGATTAGAAGCAGAAGCTGTTGTAGGAGTATTTTCTTGTTCTTGTAAGACTGCACTTATTTCCGCTAGTTTCTTCTTTTTTACGTATAAGCTAATTGAAAGATAAAGAAGGATAAGTAAACTGACAATGGAATAGAAAAGAAAATCCAGCCAATCAATCTTTTCATAAAGAGGAATTAGAATTCCAAGGATGATTCCACCTATGAGAATTATGCAAATTAAAAGGAAAATTTTGAGGAATTCGAATCTCAAAGGATTATTCAAAAAAGATTTAAGCATTAAGAACTTCAGATTTGAGACACTTAAGAACCTTTTTCCATTTCTACCAAAAATATATAAGTTCTCTAACCTATATATTTAGTTGAAACAAATGAAGAGTCGAAAGCTTCTGTTCATCATTTTTCTTTCATTAATTCTACTCCCTATCTCAACGAATTTGAGTTTATCAGAAGATTCAGAAGAGGTAAATATTGTTTTTTCCGTTAATTTCTTTTCATTTAGTCCGTCTGTAACAATCCCTTGGGGAACGCTAATGGAAAATATTTTACCTCAAATAGGTATTAGAGTTGATTTTCATAATTCAACTTGGAGGGAGTATATAGCATTAAGAACTTGGAATTATCCAATAGGAATAGAATACGATCACGTCCCAACCTATGAAGAGGGAGGATATGATATTTTGTTTAACAGATTCTATTGGGATCTTGACCCAGATATAATTGGAAAGTTTGATGCACTTACATTGTCAAATTTTCCTAATCCAAATTTCTATCAATATGTCAACCCAGAATATGATGAAAAATTGACTCAATATATGTCAGAATTTAATCAGACTCTTAAGGATTATTATTTCCAAGAATTACAGGGAATTTTGTATGAAGATCAACCAGCAATCGGTGTCATCTATGGTAAAGAATTGTATGGAAGAAGAACTACAATCATGGGAATAGATTGGGATCTACTGTATGATTCATCACATCGTCCTGAGCTTTGGAATGATACTGATGATCAAATAATAACATACGCTATTGGGGGAGATTTAGATGTACCAAGCGCTTTCTTACTTGATAAATATCCTTCTCAACAATGGTTAGATAATTCCGATGCTAAATGGATGAATGCTGTATATGGTAGATTATTCCAAAGAGAACAAACAACACATTATTGGGAACCAGAAATTGCATTGGATTTCGCCATAAGTTCAGATTTGAGAAATTATACTGTTTACATTGATCCAAATGCAAAGTTCTCAGATGGAAGTCAGGTTTTAGCAGAGGACATTCAGTATTCTTATGAACTACTTATGACACCCAGTGTTAATTCCCCTGAATATAATAAACTACTAAACTGGTTTTCAACTAACCAATCAATAGAAATTGTTGATACTCTAACTATAAATTTCAACTTCTCAAAATATTGTTATAAGCCCCTTCAAGTGCTTTCAGAAGGAATTATTGATAAAAGTGATGTTGAACCTTTAATTGCAGCTCATGGCTATTCAATTTTTTCAGAAGCGCCGTTATCAGCTAATGTAACAGATAGTTTAGTCAAATCCTGCGGACCTTTCAAATTAGAACTCTATGAACCAATGAATAACCAAACAATAAAAATGGTCCCAAATATATACTGGAATAATTTAACTAGTTCAGGAGGGAATAATCCTTTTTTGAAAGAATATTATCAAACATATATTAGGGGTAAGGATACTACTGTAGCAGCTCTTGCTGACAATTTAGTAGATATAGTTGACTGTTTTTATTGGTCATCACAAGAGGATTATGAGAATAATCCTGACATTCAATATGTTCTTGCAAAATCAGGTTTTATAGATGATATGTCAATAAATATGAGACATCCAATAATGGGAACAGGAGAATTGACTCCTTTAGGTACTCCAGAAGCAGCCAAACTTATCAGAAAAGCAATTAGCCATGCAGTCCCAAGAGAGGCTCTAGTGGAACATCGCTACAGCGGACTAGCAACTCCTGGAACTTCAGTTATTGGAGATATATGTGTGGGATACAACGAATCATTAGAACCTTACTCATATGATCTAGAACAAGCAATCGAGTATATGGAACAAGCAGGGTATGATGTTAGAATAAAACCAACAAAAACAACTTTCACAAGTCTGTTAATAATGACAATCGGGTTAACAACTATTATCGGAATAAGAAAAAGAAAATTAAATTGAAAAGGATTATTCTTAAAAGATTTAAGCATCAAGAACTTCAGATTTGAGACACTTAAGAACCTTTTTCCACTTCTACCAAAAATATATAAGTTCTCTAACCTATATATTTAGTTGAAATAAATGAAGAGTCGAAAGTATCTTTCCATCATGATTATTTGTTTAATATCGCTTCCCCTTTTAGCTAATTTGAGCATATCTGAGGAGTCATATGAAGTAAACATAGTTTTTTCTGTAAATTTCCTTTCACCCAACGATTCACCAGCTAGATGTGGTCAATGGTCAATGTTGATGGAAAATACTTTACCTAAAATTGGTATTGGTATAGATTTTCATGAATCTACTAGTTGGGAAGAAATAGGATATCGTACATGGAATTATCCTCTATTAGATTTTGATAGTATTCCTTTATACGATCAAGGTGGATATGATATATTATTCAACAAATTTACTTGGGATTTAAATCCAGATCTTGTAGGCATGTTTGATTCACCTTATAGCTGGAATAGAGAGAATTTTTATCAATATGTAAATCCAGCTTATGATGCAAAACTAATTCAATATTTGGGAGAATTAAATCGAACTCTAAAGACTCATTTTTTCCATGAGTTACAAAGCATATTGTATGAAGACTTACCAGCTATTAGTGTCCTTTATGGACGAGCTTTGTTTGGATGGAGAGATACAATTATAGGAGTAGATTGGGATCTATTATATGATTCAACTCATAGACCTGAACTCTGGAATAACACTGAAAATCAAATAATCACATATGCATGTCCTGGGGATTTAGAAGCACAAAATATTTTTCTACTTGAAGAACATCCTAAATATGATTGGGTTAGCACCCCAGATGCTCAATGGATGAATGCAGTATATGGTAGATTATTCCAAAGAGAACAAACTAATCATTATTGGGAACCAGAAATTACCCTAAATTATTCAGTAAGCTCAGACCTTCGAAATTATACTGTAAACATCGATCCAAATGCTAAGTTTTCTGATGGGAATCCCGTTTTAGCCGAGGATATAGAATATACTTATGAGCTACATTTGACTCCTAGTGTGAATTCAACAAAATATACTGAACTGAAATATTGGTTTGAAAATAATCAATCAATAGAGATAGTTGATTCGCATAGGCTGAATTTTAACTTCTCTAGATTCTGCTACTCTCCTTTTAGTGTGCTTTCAGAAGGGATTATTGATAAAAGTGAAGTTGAACCACTTATAACTTCACATGGTTATACAATTTTCACAGAAACGCCATTGACAGGAAATGTCACAAATAGTTTAGTAAAATCTTGTGGCCCTTTCAAATTAGAACTGTATGAACCAACGAATAACGACTTAGTCAAAATGGTTCCAAATCTATACTGGAATAACCTTACTAGCTCAGGAGGAAACAATGCATTACTAGAAGAACTTCATCACACATACATTATTGGCAAAGATAACGCTGTTGCCGAAATGGAAGCAGGTACAATAGATATTCTTAGTTGTTGGTATTACTCTGTTCAAGCAGATTATAAGGATAAACCACAAATGCATTATGTATTAGCAAAAACAGGTTATCAAGCGGATATGTCAATCAACATG
>JAAFKI010000170.1 GCA_021399345.1 Candidatus Heimdallarchaeota archaeon | reverse complement strand
GCATTACAGGGAGTTTCTAAGAGAGTTGAACACCAAATTGAGGAAGGGATACTAACTCAAAATAGTTCCTTAGATGAAATGGAAAAAAACCTTGAAAGGCTAGGAAGGTTCTATCATTGGCAAATATGTCAAGAAACAAGTCTTAGAGGAGGAATAGAACAATCTAGTATTACTCCAGTTATAACCTCTGCTTTGTTTATGAAAACATTTATTCTGAAAGATTTAGAACTATGCAACGGGAAATGTGGTAAGATATATTCTGGTAATAAAGAAGAAACTCTCATAAGATGTGATTGTGGTGGAGAGATAGTACTTGCACCACCAATGCTCAAAATAGAAAATATTTCTTTTGTTTATCCTGAACAACTTGATCAGATTGTAGTATCAAAAGATGAAGTTTCACCCAAAAGAATTTTTGAACTCATCCAAAATTCATTTGTACCAAATAGAATTATTCTCCTATTAAATCAACTTTCTGAACTTGAACTTAATAAAAAAATAACAATTCCTTCAGTTGCACATTATAGGATAAAAGATACTAATGATATTGTTAGAGTTTTCTTTGAATATGAATACAAATCCGAAAATGAAATAACTATATTTGCATGTATAACCGATACTCGATATAAATCCTCAAATCTTATATCTGCAGTATCTCTTCCAATTATCCTGAGAGATGTAAAGAATGGTATTTCTGGCGATTTTGACCCAATTAAGGTTATTCAAAAAACAGAATTAAGGGATTGGAAAGTAACTCCTTTTGTTAAAGCTCGAGAGCTAAAGAATATTGAGAATCTTGAGAGGGTTTTTTCCATTTTTGGAGGTATGGTTTAAATGAGTGAGGATATTTTCAATACAGAAGAGCTAAGATATATCTCTAAAGACGTTGTTGAGATAGTAAATGATTTCAGCACTCTTTATTCAAATCTTGAATCAAAAATGCGTCATTTCATCTTAACACAACCTACGTTTCTAAGTGAACTTCGGAAAGAGCTAAAAACTGAAATTGGTTTTTTATCTCCACAGAAAAAAGATATGGCTTTAGCTATTTATGGGATTATAATTACAGAGGATTTAATCAAAAAATATGAACCTCTGTCTTATGCTGAAGATATTTCAGCTCTACTTGAAGCAACTGATAAGAAAATGAGTTGCACTGATGATGAATTTGTGGGTCTATTGGCTTCATTTGTAAATTGCATTAAAGCTGTGATGAATTCCTCTAAACACATTACTCACCACTTTATTGAACTGAGCAGTTTGAATATTGAAGATAGCATAGTTCAATCTATTCTGATTTTGCGTAACTTTGTTGATGCTCTTACTGAAGCATATCTATATTTTGAAGTTGGGGAATTTTCAATTGATCTACGCTTTATTGCGTCAATATTCGCTCATGCTTTAGAAAGAATAATTCAAGAAGAAGATTTCGAGAGAATACCAAAATCTATAGGAAAAATCTATCAAAAGATTATTACAAACTATCCTATAGGGGATAAAGAAGAAGTTCTCTTTGATTTGATTCAGATGAACCTGATTCAACCTTACTATCAAGATTTGAAGGATACTTTTGAAAAACTGATAATAAAGAGAAAGAGAGAACTTGAAGAGAAATATGCAATTGTAAAAAAAGAGTATCAAAAACTTGATCAAATAAAAATTGACCAAGGAAGAATTGAACAGATACTAGCAGCTATTGAACAAACATTATTTGAAACTTTAAAACTTCAGAGAGAATTGACAGAAATAAAGCGTCAAAATCTCGAGAAAAACATAGAGAGAGTTCTGAAGAGATTAGCAATTGAAGAATTTGGAGTTCAAGATATAGCAGATCAACAGAAATATATGCAGTATTTACTTGAAACGTGGTTCAGTATTTTTGAAGAATATCCTCAAATGGCTTTACCAATTATAGACATTCGTCAATATGCGAAATTCGTTTCTGATCCTCACGTATATATTGAAGAAAATAAGGAAACAATCATTCAGCAATTAAAATTCAAAATACGTAGATTAACCAAAGGAGAAAGATTCACTCCAAGTAATCTAGGCAATGCTTTTGCAATAATCTTATTCGAATCTCTTTCTAATCCTACGGTTCAATCACTGTCCTTCGATAAGAAATAGGTAGTAAGAAATGAAAGAAGCAATTCAATATAGAGAACTATTAAATTTCGTCGAATATCCTGATTTAGAAGATGTTCAACGCGATGCTTGGAAAATGCCAGAGGTTGAGCTAGTTCCAAAGAGACTAATCTACGCAACTCTGAAGAGTGGAGGTGTAGTTATTGGTGCATACCTAAAAGAAGAACTTCTTGGTTATGCTTGGGGTTGGATAGGAAATAAGGATCCATATGGGGTTTTCATTTATTCCCATCACAACGCTGTTAGAGAGAAATATCAAAATCAAGGGATTGGACTTCAGCTCAAATTAGAACAAAGAAATTGGGCATTGAAAAATGGATATAAGCTTATCAACTGGACTTTTGATCCATTACAATCAAAAAATTGTTATTTAAATTTACATAAGCTTGGTGCTACTTGCGCATCGTATAATGTAAATTATTGGGGGGAGATGAAAGATGCACTCAATGTAGGACTGGAGACAGATCGATTATATTGTAATTGGTATCTTAATTCTGACCATGTAAAAGAATATCTGGCTCACAAACATCGAGATTTCACTGAAATTGTATCAAATGAGAATCATTCAGTTTTAAAAACAATAAGAAAAGGAATATTTCTAGAAATTACTGAAATGAATTTAACAAACCCAAATTCTCTTTTAGCTATCGAAATCCCAAGTAACATTATTGATTATTTAGCTAAAAATAAAACTCTTGCAATAGAATGGAGAAACAAAACTAGAGACAGTTTTAAAAATTATTTCAGTAAAGGCTATAAAATAATTGATTTTGTAATAATGAAAGAAAATAAATCTATGAGATGCTTTCATATCCTTAAAAAGTGAAGAGATAATATTTTATAGAGAAACTATAAATGAATTTCATAGCTAGGTTGTTAATATGAAAATAGAAGAAGCTGGTCTTTACCTAATTAAAATGAACTTACGACATCCATTCAGAACAAGTTTTGGAGAAACAAAAGAGCGTGAAATGCTACTTGTCTGTTTAGAGTCTGAAGGAGAACAAGGTTGGGGAGAGTGTGTATCAGAGAACGGTCCTTGGTACTCTGGAGAAACCATTAGTTCTTGCACCAACATAATTTCAAAATTCATCATACCTTGGATTAAAGAAAAAGAACTACATCATCCTAAAGAATTCAAGGATATCTGTAAAAGTATAAAAGGTAATCAAATGGCAAAAGCATGTGTTGAAGATGCTATTTGGGACCTTTTCGGCAGATTAAATAAGAAATCTTTACAAAAATTAATTGGAGGGACAAAAGAAAAAATACCTTCAGGAATTTCATTAGGAATTCAACAAAATCCCGATATTCTTCTAGATAAGATTAAGGCAGCTCTAGAAAAAAATTATCAAAGAATTAAGATTAAAATTGAACCAGGTTGGGATGTTGAAATAATTAAACGAATACGAGATCAGTATCCAAATTTACCTTTAATGGTAGATGCTAACAGTGCCTATAGGCTAAAAGATAAGGATATTTTCGTTAACTTAGATAGATATAATCTAATGATGATCGAGCAACCATTACAGTATTTTGATATTATTGACCATGCTTCACTTCAGAAGGAACTAGCTACTCCAATATGCTTGGATGAATCGATAAAAAGTGTTGATGATGCAAGAGTTGCTGTTGAAATAGATGCTTGCAAAATCATTAATGTAAAACCTGCAAGAGTGGGGGGAATAACTGAAACTCTACTAATTCACGAATTATCAGAATTAGTTAAAGTTCCTTTATGGTGTGGGGGAATGTTAGAGACAGGAATAGGAAGGGCTAAGAACGTTGCAGTTGCAAGTCTGAACACTTTTTCATTACCAAACGATATTAGCGAAAGTGCAAGATATTATTCTGACTACATTATAGATCCAATCTTCGAATTGAATGATGATGGAACAA
Organism: Candidatus Heimdallarchaeota archaeon; assembly: GCA_021399345.1. Lineage (GTDB taxonomy): Archaea > Asgardarchaeota > Heimdallarchaeia > Heimdallarchaeales > Heimdallarchaeaceae > UBA460. Next base: position 40,260 of record JAAFKI010000170.1, on the reverse strand, counting down.
TATCCGTTCCTCAAGGATTTGGAATTGGTGTTGATATACAAGAAGAAATTATTAAACAGAAATCAAGTAAAATAATGTAAATTTAGCACAAATTAATCTGGTGAAAGTGTCCAAAAAAGAGCTTCTAACATTTTTGTTTTAAATTCATAATTTGTATTAAAACTTGCAGAAAAGAATGGTAAATCTCCAATGTATCTTTGAAGACCTGTAAAGAATTTTGCATACTCACCACTTGCTTTTTCAATATTGTCTGGAAGGGAAACGACTAATGCTATCTTAGGTTTAGACTTGAGTTTTTTTAATACTTGATAAAGAGTTGAGAATTTCTTTCCTTTAACATTTGCTAAAAGAATTAATGCACTTTGTTTATTCAAAAAATTGTCCTCAACTTTCGAATCCATTACAAAACTAAACGCATGTGTTTGAGTTTTGATAACTGCTTTGTCTTCTGAATAAGCGGTTTCGGTATAAGGTAAGGAACCTAATAGGGAAGCATAATATTTCTTAATAAAACTAGTGTATTCTTTAGGATAGATAATTCCAATATCAATAATAGTTTCTTTCTTTCTAGGTCTTTCCTTCACTTGTAGAAACGCTAGTATTTGTTCAGATAATAAATCTGCTTGCTTAAAACTTAGGAGATCCTGTAATATTTTATTATAGGAGCTAATGATATCTTTTAGAAAAACTGTATTAACTTGATTAATTTTGTAAACTTTATGAAACTTGTATAATAGAACCTTAGCCAATTCTTCCCTAAAGGTATCTATCTTTGAAACCATCTCTGGTACAAGCATAATAATTAAACCAAGGGTTTTTTCTTTCATCCTTTTGTCTTTCATTGTCTTATCGGCAGCAATAAATGAAAAAGCATATTGAACGAACCCTGAAGAAAAAGCAAATGGAAAAGGACCATAAAGTTCTGAAGACATATCTTCAAGAGTAACCATTCCTTGAAAAACTAGAGAATAAGTAACTGACCCTGAGAATGTGAATTTATCTATTGTATCCTGATCAAATTCAACATTTCTGTCTAATACCATTTCAACTAAGTTTGGACCAACATCCTCTAACCTGAACAAACAAATTAGCATAAAATTACACTCATACTTAGTCTTTAAAGTCTATTGATAACATTGACATCTTTGGTCGAAAAGATTTATTTTAAAAATGAAACTTATAGTTGAGTAGAAGGTTATTCATGATCAGATTATTCTTTATGAACCCTGCTTACATGTATTTTTAAACCTCTTTCTGTTTTGAAAGATTTCTGACATTGAGTACAAGCAAATTCTTTCTCTAAAATCTCTTCAGTTAGCATTTGCTCAGGATGCTCTTCGAGTGCCTCTGAAACTTCTTTCTGATCAAGTTGTTCTACTTTTTCATCAGTTTTTTCATGGGTTTCCTTTGTCTCTCCTGTTATCTCTTCAGTTGATTCTTCCGTTATAACCTCAGTTTCATCAATATCTTGAACGATGTAGAGTCTTCCGCTAACTAATTCAATTCTTGCTGGAATTTCTTCTTGCAAAATCATATCATAAATCATTTTTTCTGCTTTATCAACTGATAATCCAATTCTTTCAGCGAATATTTCTAACGGTATTGAACCCACTTTAGAAAGACTGGTGATGTATTTCTTTTTCATCATCTCAAATTCGACGTTTTCGGGCAAAATACGTCCTTGAAAAGTTTTCACCAAATCTTCATAAGAACCTTCATTAAAGACAGTTAAAACATCTGTAATTATCTTCTTAAAGGAGTTATTCAAAGCCATCTCCTTAATAGCATTTGTAATAGATTCTAATGCTACTTCTGACCCTAATGTTACCAGAGCTATAGCTACACTAAGTCCATCAAACATAGTTAAAAATGTAATAATTCTTCGAGTTATAGTTTCATCTAATTCTTCCTTTTCCAATTCTTGCTTGTATATATTCACAAGAATTCTGCATATTAATTGTAATAAATCAATACTAGCAACTCCAAAAGCGTTAACCATGCGTTTCAATCTATCTTCAACATAAGCATCTGCAATAACAATATTCTTTTGCAAGAATTTCTCAATTACATCCCCTGCAATAAGTAAAGAACTTCTAACAACTAAAGAAGTTGTTTTTAGATTCTGATAAAATCCTTTTTCTTCTTCAGAGTTAAGAGTATCTTCAAGCAAAGTGTTCAGCTTTTCGTGATAATACTCAGGCTTGTGGGCAGATAAGTAGGTGATCATATCAGCAATTTTCTCTTCTGGATTTAGCTCTCTTACTTTTATCAATCGCTTAAGTATTGTTTGAAAGATTTTATCTATTAATAGAGGATTGTTTTGTAAAGATAATAAATCAGAAAAGACAACTTCCACTCCTGTTGCATTGCTTGTCATTGCTCTTTCAATAAAAGAAGTTATGATGTGTTCATCAACATCTAAAGAATCTAATTCTTCCAATTCAAATTGTGCAATTTGCTCAATACCTGGTAGTACAAACTGACCTTCAGCTTTTGGTTGGTAATATCCACTATCCATACTCGCATCTTTTGGAGGTGGAGTAGGTATTGATTGAATAGTTTCTTCAGTTTCAATTACTTCCATTTCAAACTCGTCTGTAAGAGTATCAGATTCTGAGAAATCTTCTGATATTTCAGTTTCCATTTTCTTTGGTTCATCTACTGAAATCCCTTCCTCAAATATTGATTCTATAAGTTCTAGATCTTCCTCTTTAACTGAGATTTCAAGTGTCTTAGCTTTAGCTTCTTCTTTTTCTTGTTTAGGTTCTCGAACTCTAAATAAACTGACAAGTTTTTCTCCTAAACCTTCAATCAAACCTTGAGGTTCAACAGCGATTGTATCTAATGAAATTTCAATACTTTTCAGAACTGTATCCAGAAATTCTTGTGTTGATTGGTTTTCTGGAGATAAATCTTCCACTAAAACGGTAACCCCTTCTTCTCTGAGAGAAGGAACTAGATCAGTGTCCTTTGTATCAATTATTACTGCATCCACACAGTCTTTAACCAATTTTGCAACATTAACAAGATTTGCATCAAAATTTGTTTTTTGAAGTATTTCTTTTTCAATTTTACTAATCTCATTACCAGGCCAGAATGGGGAAATAATCGCTATTTCTCCATGAGATTTTTGTAAAGTTTCTTTGAAGTGATTGGAATTGAACAAAATGAATAAAGAAACTATATCTGTAGGAATTATGATAACGGCTGATGCTGAGGTGATTTTTCTTACAGCACTAGAGCTTATTTTCATTTTACTATTTTCTTCAAGATCTATTATACCTGTAATACCTTCAAGAACTTGATCTAGAGCTTTATTGTTATTCTTTGAGTTATCTTTTTTCTTTTCTAATTCAGACGAAATAAGGAATTGACGTACTGGAATTTCCACTTCTCCTTCTTTAATATGGAAAATTCTACTCTCTTCAAATAGTGGGTAAATAAATTCACGGTCAAATATGGTAGTAGTGATGTTTTTCCATGCCTGCATGTATTCTTTATTTTTAGGTTTTATACTAGTAGCATACTTTGATATTAAGTAATTAAGAGTTGAAAGATGTAAGGGATTGTAAAATTCAAAAAATTGTCCTAAGGTTTCAAAAACTGCTAATGAATCCATACTTTTCTTAGCAATAATTTCAATTATTTTGGTGAATTCAAGGCTGTAAAAAAGTATCTTTGAGGGATCGGCGTGATGGATTTGGAAATCACTTGAGTTATTAGCTATTATAGAATAAGGGATTATGTCATTTTGAATTATTTCTTTTGTGAAAGGACTGTCCCTATACCCCACACAGATTATAGCTATATCGTGTTCAGAAGACATGAATTTGACACCAATTATGGATATGAACTATCATTGGAATATTTATTTTACACATTTTCAATCGTACCATCATTCATAAAGATTATTATGGATTACAGTGACATAACCTTAACATAATTATAATTAGACGCATTGTAGAACAATAATACCAAAACTGTTTATAAAGTGAAATAAACAAGAATATCCAAGTAAGGCCGATTTAGTTACACCCTTACAAAATAGATAACGTAAATTGTTAATTGTTTAAAAGCACACTTATTATATGAAGTGTTGACTTTCGATTCTCTTTTTAATTTCGTTAACGTTTTTCAGTAAATCTTTGTTATTTTCGTTGGTGAATATATCCCAGTAATAGAACATTAATTGCTCAACCCAGCGATAGTGTTTTTCAGCCTCAGAGAAGTTCGAATTATCAAGTAATGTTAAGATATAATCGTTAAGAAGTTCAACAAGGAATAAGGGATCGGTAATCCATTCTTTTTTATCTAATAAGCTTCGAATAACGTCATTTTTATCCACACCAAATTTCTTTAAGGTTTCATCAGGAACTTCACTAGTAAGGGAATACATGTATGTATTTGCTGTAACAAATAGATAATCCCAAATGTGTTCAGAGAAGTGAAAATTCTCTTTCCGACTATTTATTGTATTAAGAACCCAGCTTAGCAGTTCACTAGCTGAATTATGTCTCTCGATTTTGATTAAATGTTTAATTAGGTGCAGATATAGATATATTCCGCTGTCTTTAACATCTCGCTCTTTACATATTTCAAAAAGAGGTTTAATCTCATGTAACTCACCAAGAAGATAGATAAATAATTCCAATAAAATGTCCCAATCTTTGAATTCACATAATTCACAGAGTAAATTGAGAGTTTCAACCAAATTGTACTCCTCATCTAAATTTTCATCTATAAAAAGCTGGATAAGTTTAGATATAACACCGAATTTCCTGCTTTTATGACTTTTTGATTTAGCTTTAAGAACCTCAAAATCTTGCATGAAGTTGTCACTCTTAGTAACAATTCCCATAAAAGTTCGATAATATAGGCTCTCCAAAATTTTCTCCCCCTCACCTAGTTTATTTGCAATTTCAACCAATTTATCGTTTAAAGCTTTTTTCTTCTCGTGGAACTCATTTGATATAGATAGATAGATCCCCTTTGTTTGCAACCAAGCATATTGATAGTAAAAATCTTTCCAGAATCTTGTATCACTTCTTTTCTGGAAATCTTCAATTAAAGCTTGGAAGAAATCGTGCATTGTTTCAGATGATACATTAACTCCATAAGCATTAGTAATTAATTTCGATAATGGATTCAGATTATCAACATCTCTCAGAGAGAGATCAAAGATGGTTATAGGATCTGCTTGAAAAATTTGCAAAATATCTGGAATTTTCAGGAAATCAAATGAAGTCTTTAGTTTCAAGACTGAATCTAAGATTTTAACTTTAAGATCTCTAAAACCACCTTCTTGGAGATAGAATCGGAATAGATTTAATTGAGGATTTTTCTCTGGCAAGTAAATAATTGCTTTAGAAGCAGGACAATTGATAGCTCTTTGAACTTTTAGTAAAACTTCTTCAATATCATCAATTTCATTCATTGTACTTTTTCTTTCATCTGATAATAAACCAATAACTGAATAATAAGGAGATAAGGTTGAGTGTAATGTCTGATATTCTGCAGGATCTACTTTGAAATCTTCTTTCATAAGAAGCATTATTCTTTCATTTTCTATCTCTAAATCAAGAACGAAAAAACACCGTTCTTCTTCAACAGTAAACCCGTCTATTTTCAGCGATTTTTCATGTATGTAACTATATGATGCTTTTTCGATAATTCTTAGAAACTGTGAATAAGAAGTTGTTGGAAAATTATTGGTAATAGGGCTCATGACTTGTAGATATAACTGTTTCTTGAGATCATCAGTGTTTATAGTAATAGATTTTGCACTAAATGGATCAAATAGAGGATTAAAAGACATAAAATAGAATATCAAACTAGAAATCTCTGTCAGTTTATGTTTTATAAGAGATTCAATTTCAGAATATTTCTTCTCTTTAGCGAACTGATATGCTTTTTCCATTAAACTTTGAGCTTTCTTGAAGTCGTCAATATTATAAAAAGCATCTGACAGTTTTTGACACAAAAATAAGTACTTTTCCTCATCATTCCATCTGGAAGATTGTAGAAGTAAATCTGCAAATTGATACAAAATTTCGGGTTCTACAAGCATAAGGGATTTGGCAAACAAAACATCAATATTATTCAGTATTTCTGAAAATACATGGGAAGCTGAACCCAACTGTGTTAAAAAGCCATAAATGCTATTTTTAATCTCATCAAGCTTTTCTTTAGCATATGGGAGATCTAAAGAATTCATTACTGTCAGAAGATAAACAATAACAAGAAAAATAGAATATACATCATTTAGAGAGCTTTTTAGAACGTCAAACCATTTAAGAGTAGAGTCAAATCCTTTGACATATTCATCTATTTCCCAATAGGTTCTAGATTGGAGCTCAAGTACTATTGTTGCATTTTCAGAGAAAAACTCGGGATGTTTTTGGATTTTCTTAATCTCTTTGAGGACTTTCTTGTAGTTTCGTCTTTTGTAATAATCAAAAGCTAGTTGAACCCTTATTCCAATTTCAATATCAAGAATTTTGATTTTTTTAGCTAAGGAAAGAGCGTTTTCAAGATATTCTAACTGCGATTCTCCTTTGTAATTTGCAATCTGAGCATTCAGTAATAGTGTTTTCATTTTTGTGAAGTCATCTTTCCACTTACTTGCAAGACTATAGAGCACATCACAAATTTCTTCTGCTGATTCGATTTGACCTTTGGTTAAAGCTTCTTGTCCTTTTAGAGCTAGATTAATAGAAAGAGTTTCTTTATTATTATCAAACTCAATATTATATCTAGTAGCAATTTGAGAAAGCTCTTCATCATAGTCTTCCTCTAATTTCTTGCTATCTTTGTGCCTACTCTCTTCTGGTGACAATTCACTATAACCTTCCAATAAATGAGTTTTCAGTGAAAGTTTATCAACGTTTTCTTTCAACAAAATTGGTAACAAAAAGGTTACACGCAATAAAGTTCATTAATGTACCAAACAAAAAAAGATTAGTGGTTCAGAATGAATGAATCAAGCTGGAGAGAAAGAATGCCTTTGAAAATAAACTATCCAGATAAATCAGTATTCGAATATTTCGTGGAAATTTCAAAAGGTTATGACGAAAATAAGATCCTTTTCAAAGAGGGATCAAAGGTTTATACAGCTAAAGAGATAATTGAAAAGACCAACAAATTAGCCTATTTTTTAGATGCAAGTTCTATAGAAAAAGACGAAACAGTGGCTATTTTGTTACCTAATTCAATTGGTATGGTTATCTCGATTTTTGCATCTTTTCAAGTAGGAGCTAAAGTTACTCTAATTAATACTCGATTGTCTCAAAGAGAGATTGTTTTTCAATTAATAGATTCTGAATCAAAGGTTTTAATAACAGATTTTTCTTTTTGTGATAAAGTTTCTGAAATAGTTAGTCAATATCAATTTAAAGCAAAGATTCTTGTCAGTGATCCTGAAGAAACAGAAAAAGACATTACTCCAAGTCAAGATTCTGATTTAGTATTATTATCAAGCATTCTTAGTAAAAGGGGAAAATTAACAGAAATAAGAAGTAAAGCGTCAGACCTAGCATTTCTTCTCTATACAGGCGGCACTTCAGGAAAAGCTAAGGCTGTAATGCTAACTCACTCTAACGTTCTCGCAAATGCTCTTCAATTTAATGAATGGGCAAAGGAAATACCACAGGAATTTACCGGTTGCGTAGTTTCTGCTCTACCAATGTGTCACAGTTTTGGTTTGCAATGCAGTTTTCTAGCACCACTTTTTAGGGGTGAAATGATTGTCATAATCCCAAAATTTGATCCAAAGAGCTTGCTCAAATTAATGGTAGAGGAGAAGGCAACATCTTTTTACGGTGTTCCAACAATGTACATAGCTCTTCTTCGGTCAAAAATAAAGGGTTATGACTTAGATAGTCTCAAAGTTTGCATTTCTGGGGGATCAGCATTACCCAAAGAAGTTCACGAAGAATTCAGACAAAAGACATCAATTGAGATTACAGAAGGTTATGGATTAACTGAATGTAGTCCTGTTACCCATATCAATCCTTATGGTAAAGCGATTGTCAATTCCATAGGTAAACCTCTCACTGACACCTTAGCCCGATTGGTTGATTCTGAAACTCTTGATGAAGTAGAAGAGGGAGAAATTGGTGAGATTGTCATTTTAGGCCCTCAAGTTATGAAAGGATATTTTGGTAAAGGTTTAGAATCTTCCAATGTTTTTACTTCAGATGGATGGTTAAAAACTGGTGACTTAGCTCGAATAGATTCTGAGGGATATTTCTTTATTGTTGACAGATCCAAAGATGTTATCAATTCTGGAGGACTTAAGGTTTATCCCAGAGAAGTAGAAGAAGAACTCTACAAACACCCAGGAGTTTCACTTGCAACTGTTATACCTGTTCCCGATGATTACTTTGGTGAAGTAGGGAAAGCTTTTATTGTTGCAAAAGAAGGCCAGAAAATCACTGAAGATGAAATGAGAGAATTCTGTATCAATCGATCCATAACTAAGTACAAAATTCCAAAAACTTTCGAATTTGTCGATTCTTTACCATTAAGCGCAGCAGGTAAAGTTCTTAAAAGAGAATTAATCAAAAGAGAATCTAAATAGCCATCTTACATCTGATTTTTCTTAAAATTCATTAAAAAGTTTTTTAAATCGAGATATTAATACAATCAAGGTGGTTTCTTGGGGTTGGAAACAGGGGAGGACAAAAAAAAGTACGAGATTGAGTTACTCGAAAGCTTAATTGATAATAGTCTATATGAGGAAGCTCTATCCTATATAACTAGAGCAATCACAAAATATGACGATGTTAGTTTAAAATATCTTAAAGGAAAAGTCTATTATTTAATGGGTAAATTCGATGATTCAATCACTGAATTGTCCAGTGTTATCGCTGAAGATTCTGATTACTGGGAAGCTTATGAACTTCTAGGAGAGATTTATAGAATTCGTAATCAAACTGAGATTGCTGAAAATTATTACTTTAAGTCTACATCTCTGAACTCGAGAGCAACACAATCTTGGCTTGGAAGAGGAAAACTGGCAATGGCTCGGGGAGAGTATCAAGTAGCTGTACTAAGTTTTGAAACATATTTGAGAACCAAGAGAGAAGACATTATGGTTTGGAGTTTATTAGGAAGAAGCTATAAGGAGCTTGAAAATTTCGTTTCCGCAACTGATGCTTACAATGAAGCTATTGAGCTTGAACCTACTAATCAGGATCTTTATGAAGAACTAGGTGATCTCTATCACTTCATGGGACATTATGATATAGCTAAGGAGAAATATCTCCAAGCATTACAAGTAGAAGAAAAAACACGACCTGTGAACGCGTCAATCTATAATAAATTATCAAAACTATATCTAGTTGAAGGAAACATACAAAAAGCATTCAATCTCTGCAATGAGTTATTAACTTTGTCAAAAGAAAATGATGAAGCATTATTTATTTCTGGTCAAGCTCTAATCAAAATGGGTCAAAAATATGAGGGAACTGTTAGAGTAAAGAAAGCCTTTGAGATCTCCAATAATCAAGAATACAAGGATTATCTAAACAAACTTGATGAAGAACTGTATGGTCCCAAATATGTTTAATACAAATTTTTAGAAGAAGATTTATACCCCTTCAAATATCTAGACAATAATGGAAGAGTTTGAGAATTTCTTTAAGGCATCTGAAACTAGAATCGCTAGATTAGGATATATGATATGGGACATTTATACTTGTCCAGAAATAATGATCATAGACAACCTTGGTGCTTCCTTCAGATGTTCTTATGACTTGCATACAACAGTTTTTGGACCCCCTAATAAAGAAATACTAGAAAATTTCAACCCAAAGGGACATTTTAGTCTTTCTTTTGATATAGAATGGAGGGAACTCATTGAAGACTATTTCACAGAGTTCATCCCCATGGATAAATCTGTACAAAATAAAAATATTAATACATTTGTTTGCATGGAACTAAATAGAGAAAATTTCATTCCACAAAAGGTATATCATTCTAGAAAATTGCTCCTAGAAGATGCCAAACTTCTTGGATTAAAACATAGAATTCTCTTTTCCCAAGGATTAGGAGGAGTTGGAATAATAGAAAACAATGAATTAATTGGATGCGCTTTCACTCCGCATTATGTACAAAATGATCGATTCTCTTTTGCAATAATAAGAGGAGTTTGGGTCAGTCACCAAAATCGTAACAGAGGTATGGGCTATGATTTAAGCTCAAAAATGTGTGAAGTTGTTTTTGATAAAGGCATTGAAAAAATAACTCTTTGGGTTGAGGAAACAAATTTACCAGCAGTACGAATCTATGAGAAACTTCGATTCAAAATAGTTGAAAAAGTGCACGGAGTAGACTGCGTGAAAAAGTGAGAAATAAGTTCTAATAACCTATAAACTTTCTAAATTTTGTTTCTAACTCTCTAGGATCGTTTTTGGTATTAACATCCGAAAGAACAATTATTGGTGTTGCATTTTCTAATCTAATGTGTTCAAGAGTATCCTCGATTCCAATTATCGAAGAAGCAGAAAGAATAATCAAAGAATAGTCTTTTTGCAAAGTTTCTTCCAGTTTTTTAAGCGTTTCTTCAGGTGTGAATACTTCCTGACCTGGAACACCTATTAAATTAAAACCTCTCACAGTTTCTCTAGCTCCAATAACAAAAGCTTTCTTTGATGACTCCAGATTTGACATTGAAAATACAAGCTATTTGTTTGTTTAAAGCTTTGTGCTATAAATATGGTCAGTGAGTAAACTATTTATTATATGAAATTCAACTGCACAAAATGCCTCAGTCAACTAAAGAAAGAGCCAGAATTGTAACAATAAAAGGTTCTACTGTTGAAGTTAGAGGTCTTTCATCGTATAGGATGGGAGAAATAACCTATGTTGGAGAAGAAAGACTCATAGGTGAAATTATCGAAATTGAACGAGATTTTGCTACAGTTCAGGTTTATGAACCACTTGAGGGATTGAAGATAAATGATCCGGTTCACCTTACAGGAAAATCTCTTTCAGCTGAACTTGGTCCAGGATTATTATCTAATATTTTTGATGGAATTCAAAGGCCATTAGAGCAAATAAAGAAAGCAACATCTTCATCATTTATCCAAAGAGGAATTCATATCAATGCCTTAGATAGACACAAAAAATGGCAGTTCGAACCAAGTAAAGATTTAACAAAAGGTAATTTGGTGAAAGGAGGTGATGTATTAGGCTTTGTTCAAGAGACAGAAACAATAAAGTGTAATATTCTTGTTCCTCCTAATACAAATGGGGAATTACTATCCATTCAAGATAAAGGAGAATTTAAGATCACAGATCCTATAGCTGAGTTAGAAGGATCAGATAAAAAGAAGAAAGAATTAACTTTAATGCACGAATGGCCTGTAAGAGTTGCCAGACCATTCTTAAAAAAATTACCTGTGTCTGAACCTCTTGTAACGGGTCAAAGAATAATAGATATGTTCTTCCCGATTACCAAAGGTGGAACTGCTGCAATTCCAGGAGGATTTGGAACAGGTAAGACTATCCTTCAGCATCAATTATCTAAATGGAGTAATGCTGATGTTGTTGTATACATTGGTTGTGGAGAGAGAGGAAATGAAATGACTGAGGTTTTGAGAGAATTTCCTAAACTTGTAGATCCACACACTCAAAACCCACTCATGGATAGAACATTGTTAATCGCTAATGTTTCTAATATGCCTGTTGCAGCTAGAGAAGCCTCAATTTACATGGGAATAACTATGGCTGAATTCTATAGAGACCAGGGATACAGCGTTTTACTTACTGCAGATAGTACAAGTCGTTGGGCAGAAGCTTTGAGAGAAATAGCCGGACAATTAGAAGAGATGCCAGTAGAAGAAGGATATCCTGCATATTTAGGGGCTAGGTTAGCTAACTTCTATGAAAGAGCGGGTCAAGTTGTTACATTAGGCGCTCCATATAGAGAGGGGTCAATTAACATTACTGCTGCTGTTTCTCCTCCCGGTGGTGATTTTAGTGAACCAGTTACTGCAAATACAAAACGTTTTGTAAAGACTTTTTGGGGTCTAGATTCCAATTTAGCAAACAGAAAGCACTTCCCTTCAATTAACTGGCTAAACAGTTATTCAGGATATATAAAAATAATAGAAGAATGGGCTTTAGAGGCCAATTTGGAGGATTGGGGTCGTTATCGGCAAGAGATGTTTACAATTTTACAAAAAGATGATGAGCTTCAACATATTGCTGAGCTAATTGGTTCAAAGGCATTACCTGCTGATGAACAGTTAATCATATTAGTAGCAGAAATAATTAAAGAAGGATTTCTCCAGCAAAATGCCTTTGATAAGATTGATTCTTTCTGTCCTATTGAAAAACAAATGAAAATGATGAAACTTATGCTTCTATTTTATAATAGAGCTGAGGTTCTAATTAAGAATGGGTGCCCAATCTCTTTAATTATTAGTTTAAAAACAGTTCAGATATTAAAACGAATGAAAGAAGACATCCAAAATGACAATATAATCAAAATGAACAAAATAGAAGATTACATCCATACAGATATGGAGGAACTAGGTTCTAAATACGGATATAAGGTGTGATGAATGGCTCGTATAACAGTTAGTGGAGTATCAGAAATTCGAGGACCAATCATTATCATAGAAGGTGTTACAGGTATCCGTATGGGAGAATATTTAGAAGTTAATCTGCCAAACAAACCTTCTAGAAAAGGTAGAGTTTTAGCAATTGAAGAGGAAAGAGTCATCATTCTGCTTTACCAAGGTACATATGAACTAGAAAAGGATGAAATTGAAACTGAATTTTTTGGAAGAACTATGCAGCTTTTTGTAGCTGAAGATATGATTGGTAGAGTATTTAACTCTCAAGGAGAGCCGTTGGATGGATTACCCAGCATCTATTCAGATGAATACAGGGATATTAATGGATCCCCAATCAACCCAACATCTAGAATTTATCCAAGGGATTACATCGAAACAGGAATTTCTTCAATAGATTCAATGAACACATTAGTAAGAGGTCAAAAATTACCTATCTTTACTGGAGCTGGGTTACCAAACAATCAGCTGATAGGCCAGATAGTGAAACAAGCAAGAATTGTAGGAGCAGATAGTGAAGATAAATTTGCTATTGTTTTTGGTGCCATGGGTTTGACAATGGATGATTACATCTATTTCCAGCGCCTATTTGAAGAAACAGGTACTCTAAACAAAGTTGTAATGTATACTAATTTGGCAAGTGATTCAGCTGCTGAGAGACTTATAACTCCTCGAGTTGCATTAACAACTGCTGAGTATCTAGCTTTTGATAAGGGCTACCATGTTCTAGCAATATTATCTGATATAACTAATTATTGTCAGGCTTTAAGAGAAATTTCAGTTGCTCTAGAAACTGTACCATCTAGAAAGGGTTTTCCTGGTTACATGTATTCGGATTTAGCCTCAATATACGAAAGAGCAGGAATAATAGAAGATTCACAAGGAAGCATTACTCTAATTGCAAATTTGACAATGCCAAATGATGATATTACTCACCCTATTCCTGACTTGACAGGCTATATTACAGAAGGTCAAATTATCCTCGATCGTTCTTTACATAATAGAGGAATTTATCCGCCAATTGATGTTTTGGGGTCGCTTTCTCGTTTAATGAAAGACGGAATTGGAGAAGGTTATACAAGAAAGGACCATCCTTCTTTAAGCAATCAACTTTATGCGTCTTATGCTGAAGGATTAGATAAGAGAAGACTTGCAGAAGTAATTGGAAAAAAGGAGCTAAACCGTCGAGATCAGATTTTGTATGAGTTTGCAGATAAATTTGAAGATAATTTTGTGAACCAAGGGGATGTCTACCGATCAAATGAAGATTCTTTAAATCTTGGATGGTCGTTATTATCCAATCTTCCAGAAACTGAATTAACCAAAGTATCTGAAGATCTAATTCGGGAACATATCCATAATAAAGGAGCTGATTCAGATTGAGAGAAGTAATTAATGTTCCTCCAACAAAGGATAACTTGTTAAAATACAAGAAAAAGCTCCAATTAGTTGAAAGAGCATACGATTTACTAAGAGAGAAATATGAAGCATTATTAATGAAATTACATATCATCTCATCACAAGCAATTTTGATGAGAGAGAAAATGGAGGAAAATCTTAGTGATGCTTATTATGAATATATCAAAACTGAATCAGAATTAGGAAAAGATATGATTAATGTTTTTAGTGAAACAATCCCTAAAGAGGTCTTGGTAGATTCTATTCCTCTTGAATATATGGGCGTGTCTTACTCTGATTTACAGTTAGCCAATCTCCCTGATCCATCATATGGATTCTTCGGAATATCTAGTTCACTGTGGATAACTGCAAAAAGATTTCGTGATTTATTTGATTTAATTGTTGAATTAGCAGAAGTTGAGAATTTTGCATACAAAGTAATTCGTAATCTTCAATCTACACAATTAAGTCTTAATGCTTTGGATAAAGTATACCGAGTGAGATTTGGGAATATAGTCAAATATATTGAGGAAGCGTTAGAATCATATGAATTGGAGAGTATCTATACTATCAAAAAACTCAAACAAAAAATAGAGTTAAAAAATAAAATAAAGAGGAGAAATTAATGAAAAAAGCACTTATTGCAATAGGAGATTTTGAAAGCGGTAAAAATCTAATCTCTCAAATTCTTGATTTCTTCTTTGATTGGGTTACAGAAATACATTTGTTGTATGTAATTGATAGAGAAAATGTAGAACTTCTAGCTAGTTATAGAAACACAACTATTGAACATATTCTAGAAGAATATCACATTCAGTATGCTAACATTCTTGAAAAACTCAAGCTTGCTTTTTCAGATACTCATTTGTTAATGACTTCTGAACTAGATCAAGGATTAGTTGCTGAAAGAATAATTGAAACCTCTAAAACTGAAAAGGTTGATTTCATAGTTATGGGAACAAGGAAGGAAAGTTATACAAAAAGACTATTGAAAAACTATGTTAGGTATGTAGTCGAATTGTCAGAAACACCTGTCTTACTTTTTCCAGTATAAAGTGATGAAAATGAAAAATGAAGAGCTCCCCGAAGAAGACACTGAAAGCAGTCCATTAACAAGACTGATTATCAAAATCAAGAATGCTGCGGAAGAAGAAGCTAAAATTCTAAATAGGGAAGCTAAACAAAAATTGGAAGAGATAGAAAAGGGAACTAAAAAACAAGTTGATGAAGTTAAAAAACAAGAGTTGGAAAAAGAAACCTCTAGATTGGATTTTATTAAAAAAAGAACAGAGACTGAATTTGAACAAAAAGCAAAGAAAATAGTTATTCAAGCTAGAGAAGGTATGATTGATCAGGTCTTCGAGCATGTAAAAAAGGAAATGCTATTATTGAGAGATAATAAAGGATATTCAAAATATTTAGAAAATCTTCTCATTTATACAATAAGGAACATCACTGCACAAAGTATGAAAATTATTGCAGATAAAAAGGATAAGGAAATATTAAATAAAATCACATCAAATATTGCTCAAAAGGAAAAGGTAAACTTCAAAGTAGATGTCTCGACTTTGAAGACACAAGGTGGGTTCATTCTCACAGATGATTATGGGAGAATTAGGATTGATTATACAATTGAAAACACATTGAAATCCAGTAGAGATAAAATTAGAACTAAAATAAATGAGATTCTGTTTGCATAGGTGAAGAAAATGGGTTTATTTCCAGATAAAATGTTAGAAGCAACGATAATAACACCAAAAGATGTGTTTCCTCAAGTAGTTATTAGAATAGCTGAAACAGAAAGTTTGATGGTAAAGCACAGTATATCGATAGACGGATTGGAAGACTTTTATCCATCATCCAAAATGGAAACAATTAGACAATTAGAATCAGCTTATAAAGATCTTATAGTTCAAATTCCTGAGCCTAAAGAGAAATTTAGACAAAAAATAGCTAGAGCTTATAAAAAACAGAAAACGATATCACCTATTTTTGAGAACTGGGATAATTTAGAAGATATAGAAACAAAACTAGAAAATCAGATTAGTAACTTTAACAGTGAACTTAAGAATTTAAAGAATAAGTTGGAAGAACTTACTGAATTAAAAGAAAATGACCAACTAATTGCTAAAGGTTTTAGACTTATAGAAGAAGAACAGCCGTATAACGTAGATTCTGATGAGAGTGCATTAATAGGTGTATTAACAACATCTAGAATAGAAGATGCGGAAAACTTTGTTTCCCATTTTAAGAAACAAGAAGTAATTTCCTTAGTTAAAGATAGACATTTTGTTTACGTTAGAGGAAAAAAAGGAGAAATATCCAAACTTATCAAAGAACTATCTATTGTAAGATGGTATAAATACAACTATCAAGGTCCGATTCATTTAAACAAAACTGAACTTGAGGAAGAAATTCTAAATGAATTTAATAACTTAAGTGAAGAAGTATCTAAAATCGAAAATGACCTAAATCAATTTGCAATAAAACACAAAGAAGACATTGTTGCAATAAAATTGTCAATCGAAAGCTATAGTCACTTCTTAAACATATACGTTTCCGCAAAGCAAACCAAGAAAATAGTAGTTTTTCAAGGATGGGTATCAGAAAAGGAAATTGGGATAATTGAGGAAACTATAGGTGAGTTTCCAGAAGTAATACTGGAATATGATGAACCTCCAGAAGAGATGAAAAATATCCCTGTAGCTACTGCAAAGAATCCTATTAAGAGCGCATTTCAGAATATTGTAGCTCTTTATGGACTACCTGCATCTAACGAGGTCGATCCAACGATTTTCTTAATTTTTACATTTAGTATTTTCTTTGGAATTATGTTTGGTGATGTAGGTCACGGTCTAATTTTTCTTGTAATTGGTTTAACTGGAGTATTGGCTAGGGGGTTGAAAAAGAGTATTAGGCAAATGTTTTTACTTGTACTAGTAATGGGTATAACTTCGTCAATCATGGGATTCATTTTTGGTGAAGCCTTTGGTTTTCATATTGTTGAGATATTAGGGATTAGAGAACATGGGTATACTAACCCAGTATATCTATTTGGATTAGAATATCCCTTTATAAGTCCAATTAAGGATTTAGTAGAAATTTTCAACTTAACTTTGATAATAGGAGCTCTTCATGTCATTTTAGGAATAATTCTTAGAACAATAAATCAAATAAGACATAAGGAGTATTCAGAAATATTAGAACAAACAACTCCTCAAGTTTTTCTTTATGCTGCAATTATATATTTTCTTTCCAGCCTTGGAATTCTAAACATTGGAATTGATCCAGCAGGTAGAGGCTTTCTTTTAGTTGGGCTTGTTTCTGTCATTATTGGAGTAGGATTAACGCTTTTTGGTCATGGGATTGTGGCTATCTTGTTCAAAAAGAAGAGAAAAAATATATTTCGTAGTTTTCTTAGTGGAATGGGGATGGGGTTAATTCACCTTCTAGAATCATTCAGCTCTTTCATAAGTAACACTATTTCTTATGGAAGAATGCTTGCAATGCTCATTGCTCATGCGGTTTTCCTGAGTGTTATTAATGCATTAGCTGAACAAGTTGGGTTTATTCTCTTTAAAATACTAATTTTAGTAATTGGTAATATCTTTGTACTAGTTCTTGAAGGTTTATTAGTTTTTGTTCAAACTTTAAGATTACATTTTTATGAATTCTTCAGTAAATTCTATGAAGGAAGTGGAATTCAACATAAACCAGTTTTTGTTTTCAATAAAGAAATGGATTTGAGTAAATATGGCAATTGAAGGATATGTATTAGGAATAATTGGAATCGCAGGAACTATGCTAACAATTTTGGGAGCTGGTATTCCGCTAGCAAAAGGAGTTCAAGCAGCTGCTGCAGCTGTTGCAGAAAAGCAGAGATTAAATATTTTCATATTAATCTATTTAGCTTTAGCGGAGGCCTTAGCTATATATGGGCTCTTAATAGCATTTGTAATGTATACGAAGATTCAACCTTATCTTGATGGTACTTTGCAATTAGCAGATTTTAGTCTAACTTACGGTTGGATTTACATTGCAGCTATGTTCATTATGGTTGTATCTAATCTAGGAGCAGCAATTACACTTGCAAAAGGAGAGCCAGCAGCTATTGGTTCAATAACAGCAAATTCAGAAGTGTTCACACCAAATCTGATTTATCTAGGTCTTGGTGAGGCGTTAGCAATTTATGGTCTGCTAATTGCATTCATACTCCTAAATATCGTTGTTTGACGATGTTCATCTAAACAAGGCTTACAATTAATTCCCTGGTTTTTTCAACAGGGAACTTATACTCCTTGAGATATAACAATTTGTTCAAATCCTGAATCTGAGCTTCGTATTGTTTAAGATAACAGAGGATACTTAAAAGTCCAAAGTCACTATAGTAAACCTTTCTTATAAATTCTAATTCTCTCGCTCTCAAAGCAATCTCTATGTGTAAAAACATTTTATCTTTCTCATATCGCTCTATACCTTCAGTTAGTTTAGCTTGATTTAAGGATTTGAGAATTTCTAAGTCAATGTTTAAACTTCGTTCATCAGCAAGGGATACAATCTGTCGTCTGAATGGTATATCTTTTGGCAATGTGATTAACTCTAAAGCATCCTTTACATCAACATTTACAAAATCAGCTTTTAATATAACGAGGAGAACACTTGTAATCAGCTCTTGATAGACAAAACTTAATGCACCGCTTCTTTGATTTCTAGGAAGTTTTTGAGCTTTTTCTAACATTAAATTCAAATAGTGGACATTTAAAGCAAACTCAAGTGGCCAGATATCTCCCACTTTACTATAAAGTTTTTCAGATATTTCGATTACCTTCTTATACTCTGTTTGTTTTATTCTCTCAAGAAAAACGCCTAAATCTTCACTCTGGAGAAGTTTTGCTATAAAGGAAGTTCTCCCAAGCATCTCTTGAGCTCGCAAATTAATTACATCTCTTAAATTGACTTGAGCTTTTGAGTAGAGGTATCTAATAATCCTCTGAAGATTCATTACTTCAAATTTTATCATATATGCTTCAAGAAATTCTTTTCCCCATTTAGGCATGTTTTGAAGTATGAAGTCATACTGATCTAACAATTGTCTTGTTAGAATACGCTCTATCTCATGGGATTGATAAGATGGCTCTAACCTAAGAATCTCACCAATTTCAAAAGAAGTCAGATGATTTATGAAGGCTTCATAAGGTTTATTTATTAAGTTTTCAAAGTCTTCATTAGAAAGAAGTTTAGCATGTTGCCCTCTTACATAACTAGTGAGAAAAGATATGTCCGGTGAGATATTTGCCATCAAAAGAACAAGAGATTATAGAACAAATAAAGATTGCTGAACGACAAGCAGATCAAATTGTATCAGAAGCTAATACTGAAGCATCTTTTCTAATTGAAAAAGCTCAAAGTGATAGAGTAAGAAGGTTGGAACAGGCAAAACATGAAGCGAGAGAGATACTCAAAAAGAAAATCGAGGAAGCGAGAGATACAAAGCAGTTCGAACAGTTAATAATTAAAGCTGAAAAAGAATCAGCAGAATTAATCGATACTAATAAGGATAAAATTTCAAGAGTAGCTAAAGAAGTTGCAGAATTCATACTTGACATCAATTCATAACTTCTCTTTATTCATCAACTAGTTCAAAATCATCAGTCTCATCAAATTCTATTTCTTCAAATTCAATCTCTTCTATCTCTTCTAACGATTCACCCTTTAAATCTTCTAGGTGATCTTCTACCATTTCTATGAGTTCTGATATTTCATCCACAATAAATGGAGTGCTTAACTCTCCTTCATCTGAATAGCCCCAAGTTACTCCATAACAAGGAATTTTTAACATCTCTGAAACATAAACATCATTTGGCAAATCACCAACAAAAATCCCTCTAGCGATTGCATCTGGATCGAAATTGTGAACAATTAACTCAAATTTGTCATCTCCAGCTAAGAGCTGGTCAAAAGGATTATCTTCACCAAAAAGTTTCTCCATCAAAATATTAGCAGCAGTTTCATCCTCCATAAGTGGATTCTGTGTAACCAAAATGAGTGAGATATTTTCATCTAATTCTTTGATCTTTAACAAAGTTTCTTGTATTTCAGGATATAATTCAACTATTTCCATAAATTTTTTTTTCTGAAGAGAGGCCATTTTGTTTTTCTTAATCAAGAGTTTAACAGGGTTTACTGGATATTTGAAAAACATTGACATACTTTGTCCTTTTCTGGATGCATCTTTGTACATCTGTTTAATTTTGGTGCTCGGGAAATCTTTTCCTAAAGCTTCTTTGAAAACTTGACGAGTGACTTCTAAAGTATCAACTAAAGTTCCTCCAAAATCGAAAAAAATAGGAATAGAATCGCTCATGGTCTTTAAATTTACTATCGCTTTTTAAATAAAAAGGTAAAAGAGAAAAATCTATCTCTTGAATCTCCCTTTCCTTGACCTTTGTGTTTCTCTATGTCTAGATTTAAGTCCAAGTTGTAACGTTCTGCCAGCAAGAATGAGACCGGCAATTGCACCGAAAATCCCAAAATAAATTAGAATACTCTGAACAGCTAGATAAATACCAGCTAATCCTACAGCTGCGAAAATAGTAGTTAGAACTCCAACTTGTATCCAATAGGATGTTTCTCGGGGAACATCGGTTAGGACGGTCCTACCAGTTGCCCCATCTAATGTAGCATTGTGTTTCTTTCCAGCTGCTTCAAATTCAATGAAATAGAATGGAATGTGTAATAAATAAACACCTTTTATTTCTGGTTGATCTCTAACTTCAAGAATTTGAGCTAATTCTTTGAGCATCAGTCCTTTATGGATCTCTCTCATTGAGTGTGTAGCTTCATTTTTAGCTTGATCTAAATCGAAAATACTAGGAACTACATCTGCTTTAACTTTCTCTGCCTCGAGTGCTTGGAAGTACCTTTTACCTCTGGTGGATATTTCAAAGTTGATTAAGTCATGATTTGCTTCTTCAGCGGCATAAATTATGAACTCTCTAGTATCATCAAATACTCCTTGTTCAGGTTTAAGATGAGTACTGATATGTCTATATCCAGATTTGTATCGATTGCTAAATGTAGCATATTCACCATTTCCCGTGTATTCTGTTCGGAGGTGAACAGTTACAATGAAATAGGGGTAGAATTTAAGGTCTAATTTAGTAATTTTTAAAGATTTATGCAAGTCTTCAGGAGCACCTGGATATTTAAGTATGTCACCTACAAGTTCAGTTCTAATTTGATCAACATCATAAACAACTGGTAACATATAATGCTCAATCAAATCGGTTACTTTCTTTAATTCACTTGTTACAGAACAATATGGACATGTAACATGCGATTGTGTAGATTCTAATTCTAAAGGTGCGGCACAATTTGGGCACATTATTGATCTTACATTCATTTTAGTCCACCACCGATTTAGGTTTGAAAGTATTCTTAAGCGTAAAGAATCCTATCGCTGCCGCAACAATTCCTGCTATTATAGGCACATAAACTAAAGTCTGGGAGAAGTAACTCAAAACTCCAGCTCCGCCTAGAATTAGTACTGTTAGCGAGAGAAAAATAATTCTAAAAATTGTTGTAACGGGAATTTCTCCTATTATTATTTTCCCAGAACTACCTAAAATAGCTATTCTGTAGGTTTCTCCCTTGAACTCATATTCTACTTGCCAAACTGGAGCATGTAAGAAATAAGTACCAGAGTAGGTTAATTGTGTAGCGCAATCGAAAACTTTAGTGCAAGCTCTCTCTGCTTGAGCTCTATGATTATCAAAAACAATAGTTTTACCTAGTTGATTTGCTGCATCTAAATCTATTTCTGATGAAAGATAGTTGAATTCTTTCTCATCGGCCAGTAAATGATCATGGTTAAATTGAACTGCATTTGAAAACTCTGCTCTAATGATATTTTTTACTCTATCATATCCATAAATTGAACTTCCTCTCCTCCCAAGTAAAACATCTGCACGTTTTTCTCTTATTTCTCTATCGATTGGTCGGTAGACTGTAACGCTTTCAGTTACTGTACGTCTATTTTTCCCAGTACCAACTGTTCTAGTTCTTGTTTCTGTATATCTGAGATATCCCACAAAATGGGTATATGCATCAGAAGTTACGACCCAAAAAGGCATCAATGTTGGGGTAATGTTTGTAATCTTGTAACCTTTAATTCCCCTCATGAACCCTTTTTTCCTAATTAACTCCTTCACAATATCATGTATCTTTTTCTGATTGAGCGTATTCCTTAGGATGTAATGATTATCAAATTTAGATCCATCCGCTAGAACTGCTTGTCCACAAGATACACAGTTAAAAATTGCGTCCTCAGGATTAACATCCATTGGAGCATTGCAATGGGGACATTGAAATTTCTTGATTAGGCTCATAATACTACAGTTTACTTTAGCTATTATAAAATTTCATATAAGAATCGCGAAATTTCAAATGTTTTAGCAAAATTAAACCTTGTTTTTCTTCATTTCGTCAATATCTTGAATTACTTTGTCTACCATTTCAGATAGTTTTTCATAAAGAAATGAATCTTCAGGAAAGATATACTCTCCTTTTATCCCCAATTCCATGACATCGAATGATATTGGCAAGAAATCTAGAAAGGTGATTTTATCTGGTTTATAGATTTTTATAAGTTCGTCTTTCCATTCTTCCAATAATTTCTGATTTTCAGCTTTTAATTTTGGGGGTAATTGATTAAATATAAAGAAGCTAAGAGATCTTATATCTAATTTTTTGTAAATGTCTCTTAACATCTGTTTTGCTCCTTCAAAGCTGAAAGTGGAAGGTCTGATTACAAAAATTCGAGCATCTGCTATGGCTGCAGCATTAACTGACTCCATTCTGTAACCAGGGGCTAAATCATAAACAACGTATCTAAATCCCATTCTTTTAAGAAATTTTGTCATTTCATGTAGAGCAAAGAAAGAATACTGTTGAATGTCTTCAAGAAGTGAAAGCAAGCCTTCACCATATTCGACATTTTCCTTTGCTACAATTAGATGCAAATTAGGATTCTTTGTCTCAAGAACTACATCTTCACTGACTTTCTTTTTTCCCATAAGAATATCATTTATTGTATGTTTAATCTTCTTATCTGGAATTTTAAAGATGTGCTGAATTGTTGGCTGTGCTATATCTAAGTCAATTAAAATGGTTTTATTCCCTCTTCTAGCAAGTTCATGAGCTATGTTACATGATAGAGTTGTTTTACCTGGCCCACCTTTTTGAGAATGAAGAATTATTATATCCAATCTAGTTGAAGCCATTTCCTTTAGTTTTCCAAAATCAATACTAGACATTAAATCACCGGATAAATACTATTTTTCTAGTCCTTTTTATCCTTTACTGCATGAAAACATATTTTTCATAGAATTAATAGGTTTTTTTCGTATAAAAATACCAACAGCAACCTTTTATTTATTAAGCAGTTAGTATAGTTAAATAAGGTTAATGTACTCGGGGATACGTCTCTAAAGCAATAATAATAAATTGGGTGAATAAATGAAAATACTTTTCGATGAAACTCAAAAAGAGAGAGGAAAAATTTTTGAGAATTTTCAGAAGCTATCAAACATACTCGAAGATGAAGGACATGAAATAAGTAAACATGATTCATATCCGATAAAATATTCAAACATTTCCAAATTTGATATATTTGTTTTCTTATGTCCTGATGGTTCAAAGATTATGGGTCATGAAGTTAAAGCATTGTTAAGATTTGTTGATGAGGGAGGAGCATTAGCAGTTTTCACTAATGCAGGAGGAGATAAGGGATTAAATACTAATCTAAACACACTACTCAAACATTTTAATGTGGAAATCGTAGCTAATCAAATTTTTGATTACCAAAACTTTGATTTAGAATTAGAAAGTAATGTAATTGTTTCAAAATTCTATAAGCACCCAATTACCGAAGGTCTTAGTGAGATAACAGTGGTTTCCAGTTGCTCCCTGCATTTCAAAGAAGGAGTAGAGGAACTAGCTAGAACAAAAAAAACAAGCGATCCTCCAAGTTCTGCTGTTATGTGTATTTCGTCTTATGGTTTAGGAACAGTTTTTGTATGTGGTTCATACCAATTGTTATCAGATTCCAAATCAGGAATTGAATTAAAAGATAATTCTAATTTTGCTAAAAACCTTTTCAAATATATATCAGTTCCGCCAACATTTACAAAACAAGATGAAGAGTCTGCAGAAGAAACTGAAGAAGATATAGAAGAAACTGAACAAAAAATAGATATCAAAGAAAAAGCCAAAAAAGAACCTTTTGAATCTGTGAGTAAACTTGATATGGTTAAGGAAGCTCTTTCTAAAGGAGAAACCGATACAGTCAAGGCTGAAGTTATAAAAGCCATGAAATCATTGAAAGAAGAAGTCAAAGCTACAAAAACTGTTGAAAGGGAACCAGAAATAAAAGCTCCTATCAAAAATGTTTACGAATCAATTGCAGTAATTCAGGAATTAGAGAAAGATATAGATGAATTGAAAATCGAAGATCCTGGATATCGTGACATTCTCCTGACAGATATGGCTCGCAGAGAAGGAATAGATTACGCACAAATCCTACCTTATTTGGAAAGAATTCGTGAAAAAGAAGAACGCGATAAAAGTAAGAAGGAAAAACGCAAAAAAGCTGCAAAATCTGTAATTAAAGGTGACATTACTTCTATACCAGAACCTAGAACTCCTGAAATGGATCAATTTGAGAAAGATCTCATTGTTTTTGATCAGGAGTTACAAGTAGATACAGAAGTGCAGAAAGTTCAACCTGCAGAACAAATGCAAAAGATTGATGATCTTACTCAAGCTGTTCGAGAACTTAAAAATAGTCTTGATGTTTTAAGTGCAAATCTTATTCATCTGATTAGTGAAATTGTTCTGGAAATGAAAGATCAAAAAGGCAAGAAAAGATAACCTAGGTCTGATAAAGGTGAGGTTCAAAGATTTATGTGAATGTTATTTTAAATTAGAGAATACACAAAAGAAACTAGAAATGGTTGATATCTTAGCTAATACCTTAACCAAATCAGATGGGAGCGAAATAGGTAAAATTGTACTATTAACTTTGGGTAAGCTTTATCCAGATTTTGTTGGAATCGAATTAATGCTTGCAGAAAAAATGGCAATCAAAGCTCTAGCTTTAGCAACTGGTAAGAGTGAGAAAAATATTCTAAGCTTCTTAGATGAAATAGGAGATTTAGGAAAAACAGCACATAAACTTCTAGATAATAAATCACAATCGACACTATTAGATTTCACAAATCAACAAGAGACTGAAAAATATGATGTTGTAGATGTCTGGAAAATTCTTGATATAATTTCTCAAACTTCTGGTGAAGGATCAGCAGATAAGAAAATAAGAATCCTATCTGGTTTATTATCTAAAGTTACACCTCTGGAAGCAAGATATATCTCTAGATTGATTGCAGGAAATTTGAGAACGGGTGTTGCAGTACAATTATTGCTTGAAGCGCTTTCTAAAGCAAAAACTGGATCGAGAGAAAATAAGCAATTTTTGGAAAGAGCTTACAACAGATGTTCAGATTTAGATTATGTTTCATCAGTTCTGTATAAAGAAGGTCTTGAGGCTGTCAAGGAAATTGAAGTAAAGGTATTCAGTCCCATTAAAGTAATGCTAGCACAAAGAGTATCAAACTCAGAAGAATTACTTGAAAGGTTCAATGGAAAATGCTCTCTAGAGTATAAATATGATGGCTTAAGAGTTCAAATTCACAAAAAAGAGAATAAAGTGAAATTATTTTCAAGAAGTACTGAAAATATAACTAAGCAATTTCCTGATGTTATCGATTTCATTAACAATGCTGCTCTAGAAAATGAGTTTATTATAGAAGGAGAAATAGTTGCATTCGATCACGAAAAAGAAGTAATTTTGCCTTTTCAGCATGTTTCCCAGAGAAAAAGAAAACATGATATAGATCAAAAGATACGAGAAATTCCTGTTAGAGTTTTTCTTTTTGATGTTCTTTTCAGCAATAGTACTT
The DNA here is from genome assembly GCA_021399345.1 of Candidatus Heimdallarchaeota archaeon. Lineage (GTDB taxonomy): Archaea > Asgardarchaeota > Heimdallarchaeia > Heimdallarchaeales > Heimdallarchaeaceae > UBA460. The sequence goes on along the minus strand of JAAFKI010000170.1, from coordinate 14,264 downwards.
CCAGATTAGACCTTAGCTATCTTGACAGGAGAGAGAATCTACAGAAAATAGTTAGAGAAACTAATAACATCAAGCTTTCCCATCAAGCAATTGCTGACAACTCTGATAAAATAGATGCTTTCTTCCATCAAGCACTCCAAGATAATTGTGAAGGAATTATGGGGAAAAGTATTGGAAAAGATTCGGTGTATCAAGCTGGAGCACGGGGGTGGAATTGGGTAAAATATAAGGCAGGATACAATACAAAATTGTCTGATTCTTTTGATTTAGTGATACTTGGGGCAGAACATGGAAAAGGAAAACGTGCAGGAAAATATGGAACATTCCTACTAGGATGTTATGATCAGATTGAGGGCGTATATCAAACCTTTACTAGAATTGGAACAGGATTCTCTGATGAAGATCTTGCATTTTTCTTTCAAGAACTCAAACCTCTTGAAAGTGAGAAACCTAAAGAATATCAAAGTGATGTTGAAAGCAGTATCTGGTTTTACCCTAAGATAGTCATTGAGGTTACAGGAGATGAAATAACCAGAAGTCAAATGCACACCTGTTCAAGAGGTTTATTAGAAAACGACATGGACGGTTTGGCTTTAAGATTTCCTAGATTTACAGGTAGGATTGTACAGGACAAAGCTCCAGAACAAGCCACTACAAATGATGAAATACGCACAATATATTTAAAGCAATAAGATAAACTACATGTGAAAGTATATGTTCGGTAAGAAAAAGAATTTGTCTGAAGAAGAAATTTCAAAGAAACCCAGTGAGGCCCTGAAAATTCTTAGGACGAATATTGAAAACTATCACGGATACAAAGAATTAGAGCTAAGAAGAGATTCTGATGTAGCTTTCAGAACAAAATTACTTACAATAATGAGGGAAACTGGAGACATGATGAGTCAAGTGCATGAACTTCTAATCCATTCACAACTATTAACAAGCTGGGGTCCAGCAGGAATAGTCATGAAAATCGTTTCAGATATGAGAAAAGAGACAGCAAGCACAGATTATAAATACAGCACTTTTTTTGATGTAAAAGAAGTTGAAGGTGAGCATGGAATAGATTTGTCTATCCTCTACTTACTAGAAATAGATATTTTGGATAACGCTGAAGAATTTAAAGATAAAATAGTAGATGTAAAAATCAAACTGGAAGAGATGATGTTAGATACAGTAGAGGGTAATATCGCATCTCTGATGAATCTGAGTAGCAGCGTACAAAATCGGTTTAATGAAAGAAATGAGTTGCTCCGAGCATTTGAAAAGATGAAACTCTAAAAACGCTTTCCAATTATTTTCTTAAAAAGTAAATCATTATTTTGATCCTTTATTACAATTATTTTATTTCTGGACTTTAACCCTCGAGAAATAGAAAGAGAAGAGGAGGGAATTTTGTATGTTTTAGCTAAGCAACTTAATACTGATCTATTTGCTTTTCCTTTATCTGCTGGCTCCTTAACATAGATATCTATCGAAAAATCAGTAACATCAATCCTATTTACTGAAGATTTTGGATGAACTCTAATTGATAAAAAAATTTCTTCATTCCTAATTTCAATAGACGGATGTGAAATCAAAAAAACACCAATTGAATCCCAATTAAGCTACTTTGGCCGCGAGTCTTGCTGTAGTAGCATAAGCTATGTCTTTTTGAATAGTGGCTGGACACCAAGAAATTACACAACCTGCCCATTTTGGACAACGGGCAACAATTAAATGTCCTTGACCTCCCATATTGGTTGAGATCAATCTCTCAGGAGACATTGTGATCACTGTAAATTTTAAACCTCCGCCAAAATCAACGCTTGGTTTTTGATTTTTCCACGAATCGAAAGGTATTGTAGGATCAACAGCCCAGTCACCATATTGATAATAACATTTCAAATCATCCCCAATTAACCAAACCACTCCAACGGTTCCTTCCTGTGCAGCTACTACAACATCGTCTTGAAAACTCATGATTCTTTCACCATTTCTAAATTAATTTATTCCTTATAGTATTAAATATTTTTCTTACGGGTAGATTAGTTTATACCTATCGTTCTAGATATTTTTCAATTGGGTAATTTAGGAACATATTTGAATACGTACAATCTTTAATTCTATTAAGAATGTTAGACGATGAAGTAAACGTTAAGAGAAGACGTATTCTCCGATTTATTAGAGATTTAGATTTACGTTACATCCGTGGTTCAATTGATAGAAGAACCTATCAAACTTTAAAAAACAAATATAAGGAACTTCTAGCAAATCTTCCAAAAACTATTACTGCAGATGAGGAAAAGAAAGAACTAGAAGAAACTAAACAAAAATTACCTGAAGTTGAACAGGACATACATCAAATTCATAGAGGAGAAATATTAATACCAGCAAAAACCGAAATCGAAACCGAAACCGAAACTGAAACTGGTGAACCTCAAATTAAAACAGAAGAAGTGTTTGTACCAACTGAAGTCGAAATCGTTAAAGCAACTGAAATTCCTATTATTGAGCTTGAAGAAATTCCTCCCATTGAAATTGAAGAATTAAAAGTAAGATATGTTATGAATATGGCTATAAAAGCAGCTACAAAGACATTTGAAGAGGAGATGGCTTGGGAGCAAGAATATGTGTCTGGTAAACTTGATGACCAGGAATATATGTTGAAGAAGAATGAAGTTGAAGCCAAGCAACATAAAATCTTTCAACACTTTTACAAATTATCTGAGTTATTATTTTCTGTTAGCACAGAACATTTATACAAAAACACTCACAATAATTTTCTCCTTTTTAACAATGAATTGAGTGAAAACATCAATAGGTTAAGACGTTTAGTTACTGATAAAAAAGAATTGAAGGGAATAATCTATGATATTAATGAAAGAGTGTTAAGACATAGACCTATTCTCCGAAAAGCCGCTCAAGATACTCTAAGATGGAAGGTTATTATTCAACAGGAAAGAGAAAATTTCAGACTTTTCAAGGAGAACAACATAGATGAAATTTCTGAAGCTCAAATTAATGAATTAACAAGAAAAATCAAACAACTCGAAATTTATGAAGAGCTATTAGATGAAGATATTAACGATTATGCTAAAGATTTGGATGCTCTGGATGTAATTTATGGAGAGCATCTACAGTATCAAGAAATAATAACTCCATACTTCAAAGATCTAACACTTGAAACAGAAAATCGTATTCAAAAATATAGTGAAATTATTAGTGCCCTACAATTTCGCAATCAATTAACAGTTGCAACTAGTGCTTCAAGTAGGGAAATAGATTATCAGCTGTTATCAGAACTTAAAGCTCTTTGGAGATATTCTGGTAAACCTGTTATTGATGAACAAAAGGATTTAGTTGGTTTTGTGGTCGGTCCAGGACAACTAAATGAGAAATTTGGTATAATTCTAAGGCAACAACAAGAGTTATCACTCTCTATGGTCAGAAGGATTTACGATAATATAGTTTTACCAATCAGTGGAGAAGCTGAACTAGAAAATGAAAAAGAGAAAAAGGAATTTCTGTTAAATGAGCTACCTAAAAATATACCACAAATGCCTTTTACATATTTAATACCAGAAGCGATTATCGAATATTGTAAGATTAAGGGTTCAGTATTAACTGATGAGATAATTGATATAATTCTTCAACCTCAAAATTATCTATTTGTTCCAATTGAGAAGACAGAGAAAACAGCAAGAGAAATGAGAATAAAAAGTCAAGACATTATCCAAAAAGGTGATTTACTTCCTTATTTCAATCCAGCAGAGAGCAATATGATTAATGATAAAATTACTGAAAACAAAGATATTGCTGCAAGAAATGTTTTTGGAAAAGCAATTGGTAAGGCTCATTCTGTCATATATCATCCTATGAAAGGATACTTCCTTGTCGTAGAGAAGAAGAAAGTATCTGCTGATCTTTTCGGAATAATTTATGATTTCTTTTATGATGTTTACAACCAACCTCTCATTTCTCGAACTAAATTATCTCTCCGAGATAAAAAGAAAAAGATTCTAGAAGATTTTGCACAAGAATACGGCAGAACTGAAGATGAAATAGATAACATTGAAATGTTGAAAAGTATTTTAATTGAGAAAAACTCAGGAATTCTCCCTGAAAAAGTAGAAAATTCTAAATTCTCACTATATTCGATGGGCAATGTTAGGCAGATTGGTAATATGATTCAGGTTAGTTACGGTGCTCCATCATTTGAGTTAAATGAAATATTTGATTTAGAAGGTAAAGTAGTTGAAAACGTCAAAGGCACAGAAATTGGCATTGTATATAATTTACAACTAATGGAAAAACCCTTCCTCTATTTATGGACATCAATTGATTTATTATTAATTGCATCCTTCATCAGCGATCGTCCAGCTTCTCTGTTTGAGAAAGATCAGAATTTCATCGACAACTTAGCTATTTCTATAGGCAAACAACTGAGTATTGCTCCACAAGTTGCACTCAGACCTGACATTGTGATGACCTTTATGAATCTCATAGGCAAAATCGGAAACCTCACTCAAATGGAAGAAACAATGGAAAAATTCAATCCGAAAACCATAGAATTAAGCAGAATCATTTCAGTTGATAAGCGTAAAATATTAGCGGACATAAGTGATAAGGAAATTATGGAAGAAATTTACACTGATTTTGAAGTAGGAGATGCTGATGATGAGAATAGATTTGTAACTTCTCCTGATTATTACTTAAAGGAACAATGATATCAAAATAATTTTATTCTATTGAGATAATATAATTCAAGACAATGAAAAACACATTTCTAGGTTTCTTTGACCAATCTTATGAATCATTAGATAAACTTAAAGAAAAAAATGCACTCTTTCTTTTCGGCATTCCATTCGAAAGAACAAAAGATAACAAGAAGGGGTCTAGAAAAGCTCCCAATGCCCTTAGGAAGAAATCTCTTGAGTTTAGTGCAGTTTCAACTACTTTTAACATTTATCAGAATAAAACAAACTACTATGATATTGGAAATTTTCATCCAGTTAAGGAAAAGAAGAAAATCCAAAAACTATGGGATAAGGCTTTAGATTTAAGTTCTAGAATTTTAGTTTTAGGAGGAGACCATAGTATAACTTTCGATACACTTTCTCTTGCACCATGGGATGAAAAAACCGCCATAATTTGGTTCGATGCACATTCAGACCTAGCAGATGAATATCCACCTGGAATCTTTCAATCTCATGGTACTGTTTTCGCTAATCTGAAAGACAAATTGGAACTGAAAAAAAATCAGATGTTGTTTATAGGTGGTCATGCCTATACTCAAACCACTACAGAATATTTGAAGATTCAAAATCAGAAAGAAGTAATTCATTTACCAACTCAGAAGATATTTTCAAATAAGGATGATTCGCTAAAGGTTATCTCTGAATTTGTTTCCAATTTTGACAGAATCTATGTGAGTATTGATGCAGATGCATTTGATCAAGCATATGTCCCCACTCTTGCTACTATGGAACCTTTTGGATTGACTCCTCAGTTAGTTGTAGAAATGCTAGAAATTATTTTACCTAAAACTAAATACGTTGACATAGTAGAATTCAGACATTCATTACTCAATAGAACAGCATTAAATTTTGGTGTTGGTTTGATTTTCAAGATACTTGAATTATGGGAAAAATAACGTTAGAGAAGAAACTTTATTTTTATATATCACAAATCTAGGTTATGTCTCCCAAAAAAATTATTTTAACAGATAAAGCTCCAGCTCCTGTAGGACCTTATTCCCAAGCAATCAAGGCTGGAAATACACTTTATGTAGCGGGTCAAATCCCAGCAAATCCAGCAACTGGAGAGATTTACTATGGTGATGTGAAAATAGCTACAAAACAAGTATGTGAAAACATCAAAGCAATTGTAGAAGAAGCAGGTTACACACTACAAGATGTTGTAAGATGTAGAGTATATCTAAAAGATATGGAACAATTCTCAAATATGAATGAAATTTTTGCTCAATATTTTGGAGAGAGCCCTCCTGCTAGAGTAGCTATTGAAGCGAAAAGGTTACCAAAGGATGTAGATGTGGAAATATCTGCAACTGCATGGAAAGGGTGATCTTACATTTTGTATTTTTTTCTCATCACATTTCATATAATCTTTTGATAGATTAAACATAGATTTTCAAATTGAAGAAAAGAAAATGAAAAATTTAAGAAGAAATGTATTCTATTTCTTCTTTTTTGAGTAGATTGCAACTAATGCGATTAAACCAGCTAAAGTAGTCAGACCAAATGGGAAAGGTACAGGGAAATCGCCACGAGTTTCGACAGGAATTAAGTCTACAGAGAAAGTAAATATGTAAAGGTTACCAGATTTATCATAAACTGTCATTAAGATGTCATGTTCACCATATTCTAAGAATGGTAAATCAATTTCACCCGAATCTCCTTCAACAGTTACTAGATTACCTTCATCTGTTTCTAAAGATATTTTCCATACTCCACTACCTCCAGTATCATTAGCTGAGACTTGAAATGTAGCGCTCTTAATTTCAACTTCAATAGAAATTGTTTCTCCAGCTGAAGGCTCTTTTAAAACTCCTCCAACTAGTACTTTTACTATTCCTGTTGGGTCTATTTGTTCTATTAAAGTTATCACATATTCAGTTACTGAAAGAGTTTCGGAATACGCTGTAACTGTAATGTTATACTCACCTACACTTGAATAAAGATGATATATAGTATCATACGATATATTTACAATTGATTGTATTCCTGACAAATCATCCCAATCAATTTCCACAAGTGTTACATTTGAATGAGGTGCTGAAGCTACATACAATAAGCTGTAATTTAGAGAATTAGTATATCTTTCTCCCGTTAATTCTATTTCGGGAGTAGTGTCAACTATTGTTATTACATGAGCCCTATTCTCATGTAGAATTCTACTTTGAAGTGTCATATTATCATTTTGTACAATGAAACCTCTTACTTCTACTTCTGTTCCTACTTCAAATGAGTGATTAAAGGATAAACTAACATTCAGAAATGTACTTGAACTAACAAGAGAAGCTGTAACATTTTGGAAATCAGTATCATGTTCAGGAGTTACTTCACGGTAACTCAGCCCATATCCTGTAATATTGTACTCATACAATGTCAAATTATACTTAATATCATTGAGTTGTGTGTAAAAATCTGGGATAAGAGTAGATATTACTCTGGGTGAAATTGTTATTAAATGTGGAATACGAAAATCATTTTCATATACCCCATATCTGACTATAAATGATATGAAATTTGAAGTCATGAAAAATGTATGATTATAATAAGCAGAACCATCTGATTCTAATTCAGTTCTTTCATAATCATAGTTCATCAAAATCCCAATAGTCCAAGAAAGATTCCCTACACCATCATCACCAAATAAAATTGGAGCTGATAGATTATCTCCACCTGCAAAAGAATACCAAATTGTTATATTCTTATAGGGTTCTGTTGTGTAAATTGCTCCACGACGCAATATGATACTTTGCGATTCTAACAAAGTAGCATTACCATCTGTTCCTCTAAAAATGGGTTTAATAGTTGCATCTAATGTGGGGAGAGAGTTTTGAGGATCATTCTGTTCACTTTTAGTAATAGTGGTTAGACTCATACTAAATACAAGAGCTAGAAGTACCAAAGGTATGAAAGTACGTTTTTTCATCAATGAATTCACCGAATAGCTAGGCTGTTCTTATTAGGTTTCGGAAATCATCCGCATTTTTAAACTTTTTCGAACTTGATTTTTCAGATTTTTTAGAAAAACTATTCAAGGAAATAGTTCTACCCTTTTTGTAGAAAGATATGGGGCTAGAACACTATATGGAGTATTAATTGGCCTAACAACCTTTCGATCTTTTAGAAAAAGCGGTTCTTCAGATAAAACTTCAAACATATTTCCAATTAAATCAAAAGTAGGTAATGCTCCACTAATTGAACCATTTTCGATTCTATATGCATCATTTGCAGATACTTTAAATGTACCAGAGTGATGATCTGCTGTCATGTAACCTTGTGTGGAATTAATTAAGATGCACTCTTTTGTATCATCGTACATTTGTTCTAAAGATGTTTCTCCTTCACCAATTATTAAATTAGATGGATAGATTTCGGGATAAGCTTGAAAGTTTCTTGGGAAAACTTCAAACATTTTTACTCTGAAGGAATTTCCAGTTCTTTCAACTGGTTCAACCTCATTTTGACAGTTATTTAATGCTGTTTGGAAAGAGCCGTTTCTGATGATTATAGTTCTTGATTGACTTATTCCTTCATCATCAAAAGCTGTGGAATTGGGAAGCCCTGGAACGGTTCCATCATCAATTAAATTAAAATCTGATGAAAAATCTTGCTCAGCTAATTTTCCTGCATGACCCAGTTTCAGATGAGGTATAATTGTAAATGAAAAGATCTGTGATAGAGCCATTGGTGAGAAAATCACTGGAACATCAGTGTCTATTGTGTTTTCATCCATGGTAGACCTTTGGATAGCTTCTTGTACTAAATCTTCAACGATGCTAGATACTGAACTAAGTATTTGACGACTAGTTAGATGTTTTTCTGAACTTGAAATCAGGTCAAATCCCCTATAGAGAGCTCGAAGATTGATATCATTCCAAGTACTTTTTTCAAAAGCTATTGATTGTGTAGAATTAGCAATTATCTTTCTTTCTAAGGAGAATCGAATAGATCCATCTAGAATAATATCCTTCATTTTATCTTCTAAATCATTCAAGGAATATGACAATGAATATATTTCTTCTTCATTCATAGCTGCTATTCTTTTGTCATAAATATTATCAATCTCATCCTGAGATATCTTAATTTCAGGAAACTCAAATTTAGGAGAATCAATTGGAAAAGATACAATTGTATTTATTTTATCTATATCAGATAAAACAGATTTGAGAGGAAAACATGCAAAATAGAGTCTACCATCTTTAAAGAATCTAATAGCACAACCTTCTCTATTGATGGATTGAAAAACTTTAGGAGTTCTATATTCAGTTCCACCCATCATATGTGAAAGTGATTGTAAATATACTTCTGCCTCCTTAAAACCAAATTTTTGATCAAGTTTATGCAGTACTCTGATGCTTAAATCTTTTAATTCTTCATCAGTATACATTAGCTAACCCTCACCTCAGATATAGTAATTTTCGGTCCAATAGAACCAACAAACACACGTTGGTTATTTTTAACACAACTGCCTGGTTGAGCAATAATCTTGTCTCCTATTAGTTCAATCTTGGAAAGAGTATCCATCATAGTGCCACTGATTTGGAATTGAAGTATATAATCACCTAATTCCCCATTTTTTATTTCTCTACCAAATTGAGCATCAAGGTTGTATTCCCCTGTTTGAGGTTCTGAAGAACCCCCAAGTCCATCACCGATATACAAACCATTTTTCACGTGCTCAAAGAGCTCTTCTTCAGAATAATCTTTTGGCTCAAAGAAGAAATTACTCATTCTTACCTGTGGTAAAAATTCGAAATCACTAGCTCTGTAATTAGAAGAAGATTCAGTCCCCATAGCTGCTGCTGATAATCTACTATGTAAGAAATCAGTTAAAATTCCTTCATCAACTAACAAATTTCCTCTTCCTTTAACACCTTCAGAATCAAATTCGTAATAACCTAAAGATTCTATATATGGGTCATCTATAACACTTACAACAGATGGAGCTATTTTCATTCCTAGAAGACCGCTACTAAAAGAACGACCTGAAAGAACGTTATCAGCTTCTAATGAGTGTCCAAAAACTTCGTGGTTCAATGTCCATGCCATATCCTCACTTAGAACAGAGTTATGCAATCCTTGTTCAACGTTTTTAGCTTTTTGTATATTATTAATTGTTTCAATAAAAACTAATGTTTCTTCCATTTTATCAAATGGAAGTATTTCTAATCCACCCATTCCACCATAGGATTTGTAATATTTTAGTTGGTTCCCATTTTTAGATAATCTACCTGTTAAAGTGAGGATCACATAAGGATATTCTTGATAAACTCTTGTACCCTCAGAATTTCTAAATTTTTCTGACCAATTAATTAACTGAATATCAGTCTCTATACTGCAATCCACTCTCAAAAACTCATTGATAAAAGAATCTAAATCTCTAATTTTCTCCTCAAATTCCTCATTTCCTAAATCTACCCAATTAATTTTAGGTTTCTTAACAGCTGATGAATCAGCTACTGGGGCATCTGCTAGTTCAGATATTCCTTTTTTCCAATTTGTTAGCAATTTAGAAACACTAATTGCTTTCTTTATCTCTTTCTCTGCAAATCTAATTCTTGGAGTTGAAGTAAAGGTCACAATACCTTCTGAGAGCATTCGAATCCCATACCCAGAATTAATACAATTTCTTTCATCTACAATTTTACCATTTTGAGCAATAATATTCTTGGTAACTACTCTACCATGACGTACATCTGTATAGGATGTTCCTTGTTTTATAGAAGTTTCAATCAATGAATCTAAGGTTTCGATAAATTGCACCCTAATGGCATTACATAACTTTAACATATAAATAAGTAACCAAATGGCATATTTTGAAGGTATATAGGAAAGCTTTTCTTATCCTAATTGAAGACTAGTGTAATGAACATTGCTATTTGCTGTGATTTTGATGGAACTATAACTTTAACAGATACAGGAAAAGAAATGTTAACTTCTTTAACAACTAAAGACTGGCAATATTATGACAAATTAGTAATAAATGGTGAAATTGGTACCAGAGCAGCCTTAATCAAGCAATGGGGTATGATTGAGCATACAACGATGGATGAAATATACGAAATCGTTGATAGAATAAAGATAGATCCCACATTTTTAGATTTTTACAACTGGATTAAAGAAAATGGAATCTTTTTTATCATTCTCTCAGATGGTTTTCATACCTATATTACCAGAATTCTTGAGAATCATGGAATTGATAGTAAGAAGCTGGAAATAAAAGCTAATGACATGGAATTAGTTGATAATAAAATTCATCTAAAATTTCTAACTGATAATTGTGAACATGATTGTGCAAACTGTAAATATTCGCAAGTATTGAGAATCAAAGAAGAACATGATAAAGTGGTTTACATTGGTGATGGACTTTCTGACATCCTTCCATCGGAGAAGTTAGCTGATCATATTATTGCTAAAAGAAATGAAGACTTAGCCAAAAAACTCCATAAAGATCCAAGATTAGTAGAATTTTCTAATTTTAAGGATATTCAGAACTTTCTAGAAAAAATACTGGATGGTTAATTTATATCACATATCATCTATTGAAATGAAAGGATTTTCTAGTTTTTCATTGCCAATATAAGTGGTTGGTCCATGACCTGGATAAACTTTCGTTTCATCAGGGAGATCATATAAACCCATAACTGATTGAAACAATGTATCATAATCTCCACCAGGTAAATCAGTTCTTCCAATACCCTTGTTAAATAGTACATCACCTGAAATCAAGTGTTCATCGAAATAGTAACAGATACTTCCTGGAGTATGCCCAGGAGATAAAATTGCTTTAATCTCTATATCTCCAACTTTGAATGTATCTTCATCTTCAACAAAAATATCACATTTTCCAATTGATTTTGATTTGAATCCAAACATTCTAGCATAGGGACCTAGACTTTTGAGAACTTCTTCTTCTCTTTCATTATATACTAGTTTAGCTTCAGGGAATAACCGTCTTATGTCCTCTAAACCTAGCACATGATCAAAATGTAGATGAGTACAGAACAAATACTTCACAGTCAATTGTTCGCCTTCAATAATTGATAAAATTTGGTTTATCTCCCCACCTACATCAAATAGAGCAGCTTCTTTCTTAACTTCATCATAGAGAAGGTAACAGTTAGTCTTTATTGGACCTGTTTCTTCTTTTACAATTTCTATTTTGCTCATGAACAGCTATTTTATCTCTCTTTTTTAAGCTCTTCGCAATGAAATGATAGCTTTTTTAATCACCAAGTTATAAAGAACGTGAGAGAAATTGACTTACCATACTCTAAATTCAGAGGAAGATGAAGTGGAGATTTTTTTGGAAGAATTAGAAGAAGATTCTGAAGAGTTTGTCAAATCAAGTGAGTATAAGAAAAAAAACCTAGAAATCAAGGATACAAATATTATCGATACTTATGAATCAGAAGAAGTTCTAGATTCCCATATTGAAGAAATTCAAGCTGAAAAAAGAATAATAACATCATCAGAGGAAATTCAAGAGATTCTTAATGAGTATGAAAAAACAAGAAAGAACAAAGATAGAGTCCTGATAATTGATAAAATAGCTGAACTCCTCCCAAACAGTGATTTAGAGGAACTTCTCAAAGAGATAGCTTTCAAAGATTCTTATTCTCTCTGTAGAGTAAAAGCTGTTTCCTTGCTAGCCGATCTTAATGATAAATCTGAAGTTAAGAGATTATTAATTAGGAAATTAGACGATAGTTCTCCAAAAGTAAGATTGTGGTCTGTATGGGGATTAAGACCCATTATCGATGATACTGAAATTCAAGAAGTTTTTATTAATAAAGCTAAATATTTTGAGAAATCAAAACGAGTTAAACTTTGGCTGATTCGGGCTTTAAGTGATCGAATCAATGATAATAAAATACAAGATACTTTTCTGCTTTTGCTTAAATCGAAACCAGATAATGAGACTAGAAAACTTCTACTTTTCTATCTTCTTCAAAAAGCAAACGAAGAGAATATAGCTTATGAATTGTCTCGTTATGTGTTGAAAGAAGCTAATCGAGATATTCGCAAGGAAATTGTAAAAAAACTTGTTATACTTGAAAATGAGGATGTCAAGTATTCTCTAGAAAAATTGTTCAAAAACGAGAGGGATGAAGAAATAAGAGAGATTTTACAGACCACCTTTTAATAGAAAGTTTTTCAATTTAATTTCATCTTGAGTCTTAGATATATCTGAGAAGGTTATTCTAGCTAAAATGAAAATCGAGATATCAAGCAAAGTTAACTTAATATTATAATAGAATCACCAATTTAGTTATTGGTAATTTCATTTTATTGATTTAATGAATTGTTGTTTCTAAAGTTAATTTTTCCTCTTAAGTAAGAGGAAATAACAGCTAAAACACCTAACCCAACAGCTACGAAGAACGCTATTTTGATGCTCATCAATAGAAGAGGACTATGTTGTGAGATTGATAAGTTCGATGGAATTACAGGTAGTAGAAATTCTGTTTTAAATTGAAAAGCAGAGGATGAAATATTAGGACCAAGAAATACTGAAAACAGTAAAGTTGCAAAACCTAAACTAATAGATTGTCCAATTGTTCGCATTGTCCCTATTAAAGCTGAAGTAACACCATACATTTTCTTTGGAACAGAACTCATAATAGAATTCGCATTAGGGGAAGAGAATAAGCCAAACCCTATTCCACCAAGAAGTAGACCAAAAATCACTAAAACTATGTGTGTTTTCTGATTAACAAAAGCAAGCATAACTAGTCCGACTAATCCTGTTGCTACACCTATTGTTGTTATAGTTCTATGTTCTATTTTGTCAGAAAGTCTTCCACCTATTGGAGATAAAATAGCTTGTGCAATTGGTCTAGCTAAAAGTATCACACCTGCCAGGGATACTGAAAAATAAAGCACATCTTGTAGATAATAATTCAGTAAAAGTGATGTTGAGGATGTAGCCGTGTAAAAAAGAAAAGCTGTTAAATTAGCAAACGTGAAAAACCTGTTCTTCTTGAACAGTTTTAGCTCCAATATAGGTACTTCTACTTTTCTCTCCCAGAATATGAAAACAATCAGAGTTAAAACTGAAGCACCAATCAAATAATACCCATAACTTGTATTAATAGACCTGAAACCGTATAAAAGAAGAAACAAGGTTATGATAAAGATAACAGCTCCTACAAAATCTATCTTCTCCTTTTCTTCATTTTTCCATTCTCCTTTCAAAACAAATGCCATAAGGAAAGCGATGATGACACCAAATGGAACAACACTAAAGAAAACACTTCTCCACCCTAAGTGTTCAACAATAACCCCTCCTAGTGAAGGACCGACAGTTAAACCTAGATAAACTGAACCTATGCTAATTCCAAATGCTTTTCCTCTTTCTTCCTGTGGGTAAATAGATGTAAGAATTGCTGTTCCAGTAGCAAATATTAAAGCTGATCCAGCTCCTTGAACGAACCGAAAAATTACTAACGTTGTTTCACTGTTCATAAACCCTAAGACTAAAGTTGCTGAAGTAAAAATTATTGTTCCAATAATGTAGATTTTTTTCCT
>JAAFKI010000169.1 GCA_021399345.1 Candidatus Heimdallarchaeota archaeon | reverse complement strand
GTTGGTCTATCTTCCTACTTTGCATATGGGGTAATGGGTACAGCAGTAGTGTTAGCAATACTAACATTAGTCTTTTCTTTTCAATTGTATAGCTTTGTACCTCGACGCTTACAATATAAAGTTGATTGGATTAAGAGTGGGACATTAAATATTCCTGAAGATCACAAGCAATTTATTCTACAATATATTGGTCGCTACTTAACTTAAGATGTCCAAAAAGACTTTTATAGAATCTCATTCTTTTTTGTTTTTGTGAAAAAGAAAGGGGCAATAATCGTACTGATTTTTGTTGGAATGATCTTTTATACAAGCTTTTGTTTTGATCTGTCATTTTCAAACCAGAACATATCAGAACATGAAATGGGTCTTCATGAGAGTAACCATCCTTATATCCAAATCTACCAAAATAGTGATTTTCAGATGAAATATAGTTTTCCTGGAAACGGTTCTGAAGTAGATCCATATATAATTGAGGATTTGGTTATCGAAGCTGTTGGATACAGTGGAATCTATATCTCATATACTGATGTTCACTTCATTATTCGAAACTGTACGATTCTAAGTACTAACTATGGTATCGCTCTTGAATGGTTAGAGGGATTAAATTCTCTAATTTATAACAATACCTTCTGGACCTATCAAACTGATGGAGTGTTCCTATATCAAACTTCTAATTTAACCTTTTATCAGAATACTGTTCAATATTGTTCTAGAGGGTTTTATCTTTCTTCATCTTTAGATATCACTATAGCAGAAAATACTTTTGTGGAAAATGATAATTATGGCGTGGAAATCAATACTTTTTCTCACAATAATGCTATTGCTGGTAATAGTTTCTTAGGTAATAATCAAGGTGGTAGCTCACAAGGTTTTGACGACGGCGAAAATAACCTCTGGTATAATCCATCCACTTTCAATGGTAATTCATGGTCGGATTATGGAAGTGGCGATTATCAAATCGATGGTTCATCTTCATCTAGTGATATTTACCCCTTAGATGTAGACTATTCTCCAACAGGAAAACCTGATTTTCCACTAACTGATGATGATGATCCTATTGTTGATCCTAAATCTGAAAAAAAAGTAGGCGAAATCCTGCTTCAAATACTGGTCTCTGGTATCTATCCCACCATACTCTTAGTTTTCATTGGTTTTATTATTTATAGAAGACGAAAAGCTAATCTTGAATTTTGGACTAATGTTGCTCTCTTGAAGTTACCTTTAGAACCAAAAGGAATCGGAAAGAAAACTAAAAATCCTCAAGACTTCCAAACTATTTCAGAGGATCAAAAAGTGAAGTATTTTGAAGAAATGAGAAAAAGGGGGTTGATATAGATGGCTAAAGTTACTTTCAAAATAACTACTGGAATTGATGTCAACTTCAGTATACTGTCTGATTTAGACGTTGCAGTAACAAGGATTCATTTCAACAGACAGCATATATCTACACTTATTGCTGGATTGATTTCATTTATTATAAGCGTAGTTTTGATAAATGTAAGTAGTGTTGTTTATAATGACGAATACATGTGGTTGGTCATAGTAGGGTCCATATTTTTTATTCTTGGAATTGGAGGACTTTGGTGGTCTAAAATCTATAATGATACAAGAAGGAAATGTGATAGAGAGTTAAAGAGAAGAGTTCAAAATAAGCATCCTCAAACACTCGCACCTGATCAAGCATTTATCAGCGCTGGTAAAACACCTCAAGAGAAACAACTGACAGATTCTTGCCAGGAGTGTGGTACAAGATTTATTACTTTAAATGAATATTTAGAAACAACTACTCATCTGAAAATGAAAGCATTACAAGATTCTGATGTTTTTGCGGGTAAAACACAGATTCCTCTAGTTGAGTTCGTAAACACTACCAACAATATGAAGCCTACAAAAGAGATGGAAAAAGCAATGGAACAAACCAATCAACTTGCCAAACAAGTGGGACTAGAGTGCAAGTCCTGTAAAATTTATGTCTGTGCAAACTGCGCAGGTATTGCTTCAAAAGGGAACCTTGAAATGAGAACTCCTCTGTGTCAGATTTGTGGTAACCAGATGGATTACTTTAGTTAGTTCATAGATATTTCGCTTCAGGAACTGACTTGTCATGAGTAAAGAAAAACAAATAGATGATAAACCTAAGACAAAGAAGAAGAAAAAACCGATTGATCCCGGTTATCTTAAGATTGTAACTGATTTCATGATCGTTATTTTTTGTATAATTCCAGGAATTCTTTCCATTCTAAGTTTAAATGGTATTGAAGTAGTCAGGGGTTCGGTTTTTGTTGATTACCTAATAATACCTTTTATATTTTTCACACTTATTCTAGTACCATTCCGTGTAAGCTTAAGTGGTGGTTTCAGAGAAATTCTTAGTCCTATTCATCCTCACCCTACTGATTATAGAAATTATGCTGGTTTCACTCCTGAGATTGTTTTTGTTTTCTTTTGGTATTATGTAATTATTGGTTTGATATGTTTTGTAATTCTTCCAATTTTTGTTATTGATATTTTTGTTCAAATAGTAAAACTCTAATCTTATTGTTTGTTGATCTCGTTCTTCTTAACTTTCCGAGTAATTACAAATGCTGTTATACCCAACCATAAGAATCCTAAAGCTCTCATAAAATATTCACCGAAGAGCAATCTCTGTGTATTTGTATATTCATGATCCGCTTGCCTGATTATATTCGAAACCATTAGAAAAACAAAAAATAGGCCTAATATGAAGTACAGACTGTTGAATTCTTTCAATTCTGAGTATTTTATTTGGTAATAGACAAACAGAGAGCTGAAAATTATCCAACTGCAAATCTCAAAGATATAAAACTCGTAGAATCCAAATTGAGAACCTGAATTCCACATATCATGAACATTAATATTCTCGCAATAGAGAGCAATGAATTTAGTTGTTAATTCTCCAACTACACAAACAATCAAACCTAACGTTATGATTATACTTAAAGAAAAGAAAACAAGCTCCACTATATCATAGTCAGTTTTTATCTTTTTTAATCTGATTTTGTGAATTTCTTGACTGAGAAGACATATTATCAATGTAAAGATCATGAAATATATAACTTGATAGACTATCCAAGAAAGATGCCATGTAAATAATGTTTGTCTAGTTGGAGACGTCTTGTACATCCAATCCCAAGGATCGAAAACTGCATGTAAGATAGCAAAACCTAGAAGAATAAATGCAAAAACAAACGAGATAAATGATGTAATCCTTAAGAGAGTATTTTCTTGTTTCTCAAAGAGCTTAACATGCTTAAAATCTTCAAACATAACAGACAAAAGATTTTTTTCTCATTAAAATAGTTATCTCCTAATCCTTTACAACTACTTCACTTGAATTCTCTTCTAACTGATGTTTTGGTTTAATCCATCTAAAGGCTAAAGTTATGCTTAAGATGACCATAAGCACAATCTCCAACCAGAATTCTGTTAATAGAATATAGTCCCTAATTATTGTCACCCATTCAACAGAAATACGGATAAGGAAGAAGATGAACGATACTCCCCCAACGGCATAAAATGCATATTGTAAATATCCCTTGACTTCAGTTCTGTAAGTTATTCCTGTAAAAACTATTGCTAACAGAAAGAATATCTCTATTATTATCAAGTTGGCTAGTAGATTGGATGTATCTCCGTTGTCTCTAACATAGAACCTGAACAATGATTCTCTATTGAGTATCGCGAAAACGAAATAGACTATCCAGAATATCTGTGCAAGAATTCTTTCTAACTGGAGATGATTTCTGAAATCTTCTACAATTACGAGAGATAGTAATAGCAAGAATAATCCTCCTACATATGGCAAGAACAGCTGTAGTTGAAACCCTACAAGATATGTCAATTTTACTTGTCCAAAAAACCTCCCAAACATCACTATTTGAAAAATAACAAATACGAATAGAGCAACAGCTGTTAAAGTGAAGATGATTTTTCTATGTATTTCTTTGAAGAATGTCAATCTATCTCAGCGCTAGTTATTTCGTTCATTTATAGTTTTTGTGCTCAGATTCTTTAACAAATCTAATTTTTCGTCATGTTTGAATGAATTTCGAATTTGATGAATTTCAAGCATAAAATTAACAGGATTTACATCTAGAGGATAAAGATCTTCTGAGAATCCTCCTTCGATAGGATAAGCTAAACTAGTATTCCATCCCTGCCAATGGTTCCCAGAAAGAAGAAAATCCTCGTACCAAAGATTACCCGTACAATTCTCCTCAATTGCCTGATTAAGCACTCTTTGACCATTCTGGATGAAGGCATTGTGGTAGATGGAATTATTATTGGATTTTAGAAGATTCAACCCATAACCATTTTCTTCAAATAAATTAAGTCTGATTATGTTGAAATGAGATTCTTCAAGGAATATCCCATCACCATAAATCGAACCAGGTATCATAGAATTGTAGCTAATATTGTTTGATTCAATGAATGAGAAAGAAGATAGAAAGGAAGTTATCCCATAATATCCATTAGCGACTATAGAATTATTATATATGCTAGTGAAATATGAACCTCTTATATCAATACCTGCTGACGAATAGTTTTCTTGTCTATTCATTCCTATAGAGTTGTGATGGATTTCAGTGTAGTTGGATAAAATTTGCCCTATTCCCAAATCAGAGTTGAAACTGCAGTTATTTTCTAATACTTTCGTATTATGAGATAATCCTAAAAGTATTCCATCTCCAATTTCATAACATAAATTCTTGTTTACTGAAACATTATGGCAATATAATACATAAATACCATTAAATGTTCCTCCTGTTACTACATTTCCTTCTATAATTGTACCATTTGCCCTGGCGCAGTAGATACCTGTATGGTCTATATCCTCAAGATAGTTATTGATGATTTTTGCTGTATTTTCCTTATTCAAACCTATTATAATTCCATAGCTATAATCTTTTATGAAACAATTTCGAATGACAAAATATTTTGTTGTATTTGAAACATAAATGGCAACTTCTGTGATAGGTCCATAACCATCATCGATGATAGTTCTATCTTCTATGAGATAGGGATTTGTGACTGTACCTTCACCAGTTATAAAATCGTATTTCAAGAAATCTTCATCGGAATTGATCTCAATTGGTCGTTCTAAATCTAATCTTTCTGGAATTAGGATTGCTAAAGGAATAATTACTGCTAACAAGAGCATGATAATGATTGAAATTTGCAGTATTCTAGCCATTTTCATCGATGTTCTTATAATCAAAGTAATCAATATTAATAACTTTTATCCAAAATTTCATTTTATATTGGTTTGGATGTTTAAGAACAAACTGAATTACTTCCGAATGCTACGAATATATTTTTTAAGCACAAGCTAACAAATACTTGTTTAATTATGAGGAATTTTTATGAAACATAAAAAAATATTCACACTTACAATATTGTTCTTTTTGTTTTGTTTAAGCCTTAGTTCAACTTCTACAACAGTTCAATCTGCAAGTATAGACGAGGAACCTGTTGTCAATGAGTATGTGGCATTAACATCTGTAATTGTAGTTCTCAGTAGTTTTGGTATTTCTAGTACGCACGTTATGAAACTTGGTTAAACTTGCCAGAGGCGGTCTAACCGTCGTTTAAGTGGGTCCCCTCACGTGCGTTGAGGG
>JAAFKI010000168.1 GCA_021399345.1 Candidatus Heimdallarchaeota archaeon | reverse complement strand
CCATTTGTACTGCATAACTAAACGCTAAATGTGTTACAGGATTATCTACTTTTGTTCCTGGTTTGACAGTAAAGTTAGTAATGTATTCTCCATGAAATTCTTTACCTGCTAAATCTTTTAGTGACTTTGATTGAAGTGCCAGTGCAAGTTTCTCAGCAGCAAATTTTGCAGCCATTGTATCCAGAGCAGTACCTCTTGATGCTGTAGTCATACCGCATTTTGTTGTTGGATAACTAATGGATTTAACATTCATCTGACTTGGAGGAATATCAGTAAGTTCAGTAACAACTTGAGTAATTACTGTAAACAATCCTTGACCCATTTCTGTAAAACCGGTTAAGATTTCAAGTTGCTCATCCTCAAGGACTCTTATCAGTACTCTTCCTGTGTCTTCAAGTCCATTACCTACACCTGTGTTTTTTATCCCACAAGCTATCCCTGTTGGAACCTTTGAATTTTTGTAAACATCCTTTACTGCATCAAGACATTTTTGCATTCCAATGACAGTTTTTGTCATCTTTTGTCCAGTTGCAAACCTTTGACCATCTTTGAGAATATTCTTTTCTCTTATGTCATAATCATCAATATCAATTCCATCTCCCCTCATTTTTTCAACTATCATATTCAAGCAAGATTCAATTGCAAAAGAAGTTTGATTAACACCAAATCCACGCATAGCTCCACAAGGAGGATTATTTGTGTATACAGATTTTGCATCTACATCTACATGTGGAACATAATAGGGACCACAACAATGTCCAGCTGCTCGTTCAACAACTTGTGCACCTAATGAAGCATAAGCTCCAGAGTCTGCAATGAGTCTTAATCTAACAGCTGTAAGTTTTCCATTTTCATCAGCTCCTACTTCATAATTCATTGTCATAGGATGACGTTTTGGATGCATGAGTAGGGATTGTTCTCTGGTAAGAACAGTTTTGACAGGTTTCTTTAGTAAAAATGAAGCTACAGCTGTTTGAGCTTGACAAGAGAGATCTTCTTTTCCTCCAAAAGCTCCACCAGTAGTAACAAGTTCTACAATTACGTCCTCATTCTTCAATCCTAAAACTTCAGCTATCTGCCGTTGATCTTCATGCACACCTTGTCCCTGACTGTACACATGAACACCGTTTTCTGTTGGGATTGAAAGACTACTCTCAACTTCTAGGAAAGCATGTTCTATACGTTGTGTTTTGAATTGCTGTTTTATTACATATTTGGATTTACTTAGTACCTCGTTAACGTCCCCTCGACCAAAGAATGTATGTCCCAAAAGATTGCCTTTCTCATGAATTTTCACAGTATCTTCTGCTAATGCTTTTTCAGGATTGTCTATTGGTTCAAGAACCTCATATGTAATTTTTATTTTTTCTAGAGCAGCCCTAGCATGAATCATTGAATCAGCAACCACCATTGCTAAAACATCTCCTATGTATTTTGTTGATTCACCTTCAGCAACAAATACAGGCCAATCAGGAATTATATGCCCTATGATTCTTTTTCCTGGAACATCTTCTGCAGTAATCACCCTTACTACTCCACAAGCTGTTTTTGCTAGAGAAATATCTATATTTATGACCTTAGCTCGTGGATGTTCACTTAAGAACAAAGCTCCATGAAGCATATTTTCTACTTCCATATCAGCTATGAAGGCTTTCTTACCTAGAGCCATATCGACACCACGGTAGCGATGAGTACTGCTACCAACCCCTTGCTCTTTGGGTTGAAATTCTCGCTCAAAACCATATTGTTCACCAAAAAATTGGTTTCTACGAGGAGGACCAGAAATATCTTGATTCTTTGCTTGCCAATGTTCTTCAGCTGTTTCCATTGCATCTAAAATGCGTTGGTACCCTGTACAACGACAAAGATTTCCTGTTATTGCTTTGGCTTTCTGTTCTCTGGTTGATGTTGGGTGTTGATCAAGGAAACCTTTGATTCTTATCAAAAGCCCAGGAGTGCAAAAACCGCATTGAACAGCTCCTTCTTTAACTAAAGATTTAGAGAGTATTTCTTGCTCTACTAAATCTAAACCTTCAACAGTGATAATTTCTTTTCCCTCAATAGATACAGGTTTTTGTCTACAAGAAACCATAGCTTTACCGTTTATTAGAACAGTACAAGCACCACAAAAACCTTGTCCTGAACATCCATCTTTACAACTTTTTATCAAACATACTTCTCTGAGAACATCAAGAACACTCATACCTTCTTCGTACTCAGCAGTTACTTCTTTTCCATTGAGAGTAAATGTAACATTCATTCCATCACCTTAAATGCTTCCCAATCTTCTAGGGTGTTAATATTAAGTGTAATTCTCTTATCATTAACAGATATAATCTTTGCTTTCTGTAAATCCTTTTGTTTGTTGATTTCAAAATCAAGACGAGAGTCTGAACTACATGATCTGAGAATACTCTTGAATTTTTCAGAAATCAACACAGGATGTCCTCTTTTCCCTTCAAATTCTGGTATTGTAACATTAACATTTAATGAGAAAAGACTAGTTGCTAATTTGGTCCATACTTCTTCTTTTGGGCAAGGAACATCTAAAGGTAGGATAAATACTCCTTGACTATTTGTTTGTTCTATAGTTGTTAATCCACATTGTATGGAAGAAAAAGGACCTTTTTCAGGATTCAAATTAACAGAGATATGTGTTCCCATTAGTTCCATTATTTTTTCGCGATAGAGATCTGCATAATTCCCTAAAACAGCAATGATTTCAGTAAAACCTATTTTCTTGAGTATTTCAATTTGATATGAAAAAAATGGTTTACCTCTATAATCTAACAATCCTTTTGGAACACCCATTCTTTTCGATTCTCCAGCTGCTAGAACAATTACTGGAATTTTTTTTAAATCAAAACTCATTATATCTACCAATAGGTTATTTTCTAGAATTTTTGAATAAAAAGATTTTGCACCTTAAGATATTTATCCTGCCTTTGAGCTTCAAGATCTAAAACATCCAAAGTGAATTCTTAACCTACATGGTACCCAGAGATACCAATAAGTTAACAGAAGAGAGTTTCAGCGCTTAATGATGAATTCTGCACATACGTCAGTGCCAGTGATACCCATCAGCCACAGAAGGCAGTTTCAGCGCTTATAACAGAGTAGCTAATACAGAATGGAATAACAGCCTTTAAAGATAGATTCTGTACCTACGTCAGTACCAGTGATACCCACAATCTACAGGATGGAATTACAGCCACTATTGAAGGGGATGACTACAGAATATCTATTTACTCCAAAAATTCATAAGAAAGGATAAATAGAAGTTCATCTTCTCCTTTATGATATGATGTTTTCAAGAAAAGCACTCTTACTCACATTACTTTTCTTATCTGCAATCATTGTTTCTCCATCATACACCTCTGCTAAATCAAAAATATTAGTTTTAGGTCATTATAATTCGAGTTTGAGTTTTGAAGTCAACATCTCTGTTGATTCTACATTCCTAAAGACTGGAGATAATCAGCTAAACATAAAATTGATAACAAAGCAAATCTATGTAAGTGATACTTTCATAACAAGAAGTGATATTTTCGTTACTATTAATCTAAAGGGATGCATTGGAAACAAAGTATATTATTCAAAAGAAATCAACAATATTCCTGGTTGGGAAAGGACTATTTCTTATGAATATAATAGGAATTGGGGACAAGTTTGTTTATTTATAGAACTTAGATGGACTGAATTTCACACAGAATGGCCACAACAACGTACTATTACTACTGGAGAAAGAAAATTTTTTGCACTGTGGCCAAATACACTTTTACCTGATTATGGTTACATAATTTTAGGAATTGCAATTATGGGTTCACTAACATCGTTTATCATCTACAAAAAGAAGAAAAAATAGAGAAAAGTTAACTTAAATAACAATAAAAAAAATAGAAAAAAGGGGAAGGTTTAAGCTAAATCAGCTGCACCAAATCTTGAAACCATTTTCTTGAAAGATTTTGATCTGAATACATATCTCATAATTTCAGCAAATAAGCAGAAACCTAATGTAAACATCATGATATATGCCCAATCTATACCTGGTATTGGATAATAGTGCAATTTAAATCCAGTAAATATTGCTTGTGTAGCAGGTAAGAAAACCGATCCTACAAGAAGGAACCAAGACAACAATATTGCACCAATTAAGTAATTGTTTTTGAAAGGTTTAGATCTTATCAATGAGGTTTGGTTGTCATTCCGTGCGATGAAGACGAACCACAATTCGAATGAGAGCGTGGCAATAAAAGCCATCATCTGGGAATAAGCTACAATATAATGGTTAAGTTGTTCTGCAAAGATAAGATCAGGATTAGCTAAGACATCTTCAGCTGCCCATTCACTGAACAGAATATGATGAGTGCTGGTTGGATCTCTTCCAATATGTAAATAACCCAAAAGGAAAATACCTAAAGAACAAGCTAGAGCAACCACACCGGCTACAGAAGCAAAGACGTACAT
>JAAFKI010000167.1 GCA_021399345.1 Candidatus Heimdallarchaeota archaeon | reverse complement strand
ATATTGATGGCACTTGAGATATTAAGAAGAGAAGGAGATAAGATATCCTTCCTGCAATATATATGGAAGATGCTCCCTCTGACTCTTTTGTTTGCTGTATTGAGTATAGGTTACTCGATGTTGTTAATAGGGATAGGATTGTAAACTATTTCTCGACCTTCTACTCCAATAATCTCAATCTTAGCAATATATTTTTAAATCAACAATCAAATAGACGTTTTGATTCATTTGAGTAGAAATATGAAATTTTGTCCTAAATGCGGTTATGAACATAAGAAAGAAGCTCAATTTTGTGGCAAATGCGGGAATTCTTTTAGAGATGTTGCTGAAAACAAACCTCTAGAAGAAGTTCATAAACAACTCGATACTTCTGATCCACACTTCATAGAAAAACAAAGATTACAAGTAGATTTTGACCGATATTTGAGAGAATTTTGGTCATATCAGGAATCACGTAACATGGATGCAGGTCAAGCAACTGTCAATAAAGTAAATGCTGTACTTACTGCTAGTGATCAAGCAGGTTATAATGATTTAACAGCAAAATTTGCTACAGAAATTTCTAATATTCTAACTCCTACAAAACATCCAGAAGCATCTCACTTCATAGACATGGCTGTTACTAGAATAAGAAAAGTTGATGATAAGAGGTTGAAACGAGACATCTTACTTCAAGCAGGCAATAATTATAGTAACATTGGTATGTTTGACCAAGCAGTTCAAAGTTATCTCGAAGCGAGAAAATACTCCGATGTGGAAATAAATATAGCTGAAGAAGTAAAGAAGCTAAGTGAAGGAGGTAAATTGTCTTCCTTTGGAATAAAATCTGAGGATTTCTATGCCTTAATGACTCTCAATGCTGCTAAATGTATGGATCCACATAAAGATGAAACCTTACGATATTTTGAGGAAGCTAAGAAATTATGTGCAGAACTTAAAACTCCCGGAATATTAGGTATAGTTGATTTTGAACAGGGTATAGTTTATTACAATCGCAATGATTTTGAAAAAGCTATTGAGTTATTCGAATCTGCAAAAAAGATTTGGCAGAAAGAAAACCCGGACTTGATTGCTCAATATCAAGTTGATTTGCAAATCGAGGGACTTAAACAAAAACTTGCATCTGGAGAAACTAAAGCAAAAAGAACACCTTCTCAAGAAAGAGAAAAAGAAAAGAAAAAGCTACTTATTTCTGGTAATATCCCAGAAGACCTTGAACAATTCGAAGAATACTTGAAATCCAAATCCGAAGAAGATATAGAACAATCTGGGATAAAGTTGACTTTCCAATTACAAGAAATAACAGCTCTTGAAGAAAGTGAAGAATTGCTAACCAAAATCGAGGAAGTTTGTTCTAAATATGATAACAATTATTTTCCTGCTTTAGGTAATCAAATAATGGCACACAGATATCTCAGTATTCAAGATTTTGCTCAAGCTGGGAAGCTAATTGACAAGGCTTTGGATTTTATCTCTAAAACAGATGATAAGATGATGCATTTAGCAATATTAGATAATGTTGCTATGATTTCTAGACAGCTGGAAGATGTTGATAAAGCTATCAAGGCCTATGAGGAGGCTTTGGATTTGTACTTAATACCTGAAAGCGAAGAGCATCAGTATGTGTTATTCCAAATTAATATACAATACAGAGAAACATTGCTTCAATCAAATTATAAAGAAAAAGCAAAAGATATTCTGGAAGAAACTAGAGAAAAATTGAAATTAGGTTTTGACCCATATAGTTATTGTACAAACTCAATTTTCGTTGCTCATTCTATGATCAGATTTGAAGAGGATTTAAACGAAGTTGTAGCTCACATATTTGAAGCAATCAACATCTGTATGCTCGAACGTTACAAGCACCAATTCATCACTGCTCTCTACCTTAAAGGAACGGCTCAAGTAAGAGCTACCCACTATACCCATGCTGTAGATACTTACAAGAAAGCTCTCGAAGGTTGTAAACATAGCAATAATAGTAAACTTGGAGAGATGATACAAATGGAACTAGATATGCTCGCTAAAAAAATAGCTGACAAGTTTGCACCAGTAGTTGTGAAGAAAGGGAAGGGATATGGGGTGGAAATGGGTACTTCCCCCAATGTTTTGGATGAAGCATCTAAATACTATGATTATGAAGACATAAAGAGTTGTATCAGACTTACCAATAAATATGAAACAATCAAAGGTTACCATAATTGTCATACTCTTCTAAATAGAGCTAGTGAGATGTATTCCAAACACAAAGACAAAAAGGGATTAAAAAAATTAAAATCATTGAAGGCTTCATTAAAATTAATATAATCAATTGATAATAACTTCAGTAGAACATACCAATAAATAACTAAAGAAAGCTATAGAGTAATACCAATTTCTATTAGATAAAAAAGTGTAGGAAGAACCTTAGTTCTTTTCTTGCCAATTTCGACCGTCCCAATGCGTCATTCCTTTTGTTGTTATACCATCGGTTTTTTTCCTTCTGTTAGATTATTTTATTGGATTTGAGCTCTTCTAATTCACGTT
>JAAFKI010000017.1 GCA_021399345.1 Candidatus Heimdallarchaeota archaeon | reverse complement strand
TCATGCTATCAAAGAATATTGAAATTTTTCAATAATATATACTTTGTCTATGACTTAAGGTCTAGATGATTTTTCAAAGTAAGTCAAGTATTCTAAACTGTCTATGGGGATTACTTGTCCAGATCATTAAGAAGTTTAGTATAGCTTTTAGGGTTAGCAACTAAATCTATGAGACTAACTGTTTGGAGTACAGCGGTTATCTCATCTAAAGATAGATTTTCCACAATTTGAACAAAGTCCTCAGATTTTTCGTTGAAAAGTTTAGAAGTGATTTTCTTAGAACTATCCATCATTGAACTAGTAAATTGTTCCAGATTAGAAATTTCAGGTTGAGGAACATCATAAATGAGACCTAATAGTTGAATAATACTCACAAGACAATTTTGACTTGTACAGAATATTTTTTCATAAAAAGATTCAACAAAGAAGAATTTAGCTGTCCTGGCAAAAAGTTTCTCAGTCATAGGTTTCTCTAATGCGACCCTCTTTCCTATAAGAGCAATAAATTTTGTATCGATGAGATGTTGTACATATCTATAGAGAGACTTGTCTGATCGTTTCTTCTTTTCGATATACAATTTAATTTTTTCTTCAGTTGTATAACCTTTCTTTTTTGCTTCCTTCTCGATATATTTGATATAATCTTCTTCTATCTCTTTAACAGTCTTATATCCATCTCTCAGAGACATCAATATTGGAAAATAAACTGGATTCCCCATTATCTGCAGTTTTTCTTCATCACTAATCAAAATAATAGGTTTCTGTTTAAAATTAGGATCAATAACATCTTGTGTCTCCATAGTACCCACATTTGCTTCTATCTGCTAATTTTAAAGCTTTCGCAAGCACTAATAAACATTCTCATTCGACAAGAACGTTTATAAGTGTCCATAAGAAGCACTCTCAATGCTTGAGAAAGCAAGAAATAAAAAATTGTTTTAGGTGTTATAAATGGAATTTAAAATATATGAAGAGTCAAGATTGAAAGATCTTGGTGAATTAGTAAAAGAAGTAGTGAGTGAATGGCCTCAAGACCCATGGTATCCAAGTATGGATCAGTTGAAGCAAGCTTACGAATCGAATGAGAATTTTACACCAGAAACTCGTCATTTCTTGTATGATGGTGATAAGCTTGTAGCTTTTCTAGCTAGTGCTTTAGAAACTGAAGTAGAAGGAGTCCAATGGGGAACAATCCATATGCCTTTCATCAGAAAAGGGTATGATAAGGTTGAAGAAAAACTATACAAGAAGACAATTGGATTACTTAAAGAGAAGGGTGCACAATCGATCTATACCCACTCAAGGCTTGAACACGGATATATTCCTAAATTACTAGAAAAATGGGGTTTTGAGAAAAAGGATGCAGGCGGAAAAAGAGCTATCCTTTCAGCCAGTAAAATGGTTGATTCAAAATATGAAGAACCAAATTATATCAAGGAATTAGATCTTAAAGACGACAAACATTTAGAGAAATTCAAGAAATTCTATCTCAAAGCTCGAAAAGAAGTCAAAGAAGAACAGTTTGATGAAACTATGAAAATATTCCGAGAAAGAGATTTAACTATTTCTTGTGTAATAGCTAAAAAAGATGAAGTCTTATCGTATGGACTACTTTACAAAACGGATCAACCAAAACGATCATTCTTATCATCTATACCTGTTTTCAATGAAGATCATAGCTATATCCTCAAGGAAATATTAGATTATATGGTCAATAAGGCACATAATAAAGGATACGAAGAAATTTATCATTCATTAGTTGATGAAGAAAGAGAAGAGCTCTACAAGAAGATGGGGATAGAATTTACTCCTTCATTTAGGTACGAATTAAAATTGGACTAAATCAAGGGTATTTTACCTCTTCTTTTTCTTTTCTTATTTTCTAGTACAGTTTAAATACAAGTTTCAACAATGGTTTTTGATGAAAATACCAAAGAAAATCTGGATTCCAGTTACAATTTTACTAGTAAGTACAGCTATTGTTGTGCCTATATTAGTTACTCAGTTGAAGGAGAAACCAGTTGAGCCCATCTTGATAACAAATAATGAGGAATTCTTAAGATACGATTTTGATGGAAGTGGAACGGTTGACGATCCATTTCTTATAGAAAATCTACAAATTAGTAAGGGGGAATTTGAGAACCAAGCAGGTATTCAGATTAGTTTTACAACATATTATTTTATAATAAGAAATTGTGAGATAGATGGGTTTTATCATGGGATCTATATAGATCGAGTCGGAAGTGGAACCGCTTTAATCGTAAATAATACATTGAAAGGTACTAGTTTATATGGAAATGGGGTTCACACCCATCAAACGAGTTCTAATGTAATTCAACAGAATACAATTCATGAGTTTTTCAGTGGAGTAAGTGTTTATCAGTCTACACACACAATAATCTCAGATAATACATGTTTCCATAATCAAGATGGCATTTATCTTACAGGAACACAATATGTCACAATAAAGAACAACAATTGCAGTTTTAACATGTGGGGTTATGCAGAATATCTCACAAGCCACTCGTACGTTTATAATAACTGGTTTGAAGGGTGGTATTTTTCTCAGGAACCAGAATTCGGATCTAATGGTGTTGCTGCACAACATGTAAGCTGTGAAAACATTACTTTCACCAATAATACATGTACAGCTTTTCCTGATGGAGGAATTGAGGTTCTAAGCACTCATAATAGTAACTTCTCCTATAATACAATTTATGAAAATCAAGGAATGGTGGAAGGATTGGGAAGTTATTTTTACAATTCGGATTATAATGTGTTTACCTACAATCTCGTTACTCTAAGTATCGAAGAAGGAATTATCTTTCAAAATTCAAACAATAATACCATCCATCACAATGCATTCATTGATAATGGCGAAGGAGTTGAGGACCACGCCCTAGAAATTACTTCAGAATATAATGTGTGGTATGATACTGTTCTTCTTGCAGGAAATTTCTGGGGAGGATGGGACTATAATAATCCTTATCCAATCACAGGCAGCAGCTCAACCGACCTCTATCCTCTTAGTTACAATCCGCTCATTTAGTCTTTAGAATTCCATCAGATAATTAGACCAGTTAGATTCGTTGAGTATGTAAGTTACGCACGTTATGAAACTTGGCCAAACTTGCCAGAGGGCGTTTAACCGTCGTTTAAGTGGGTCCCCTCACGTGCGTTGAGGGGAAGAATCATGAGGATCATGAT
>JAAFKI010000166.1 GCA_021399345.1 Candidatus Heimdallarchaeota archaeon | reverse complement strand
TTCAAGCAGATTATAAGGATAAACCACAAATGCATTATGTATTAGCAAAAACAGGTTATCAAGCGGATATGTCAATCAACATGTATCATCCAATTATGGGGACAGGAGAGCTAACCCCAGCTGAAAATTCTGAAGCAGCTAAATTCATCAGAAAAGCTATCAGTCATGCAATTCCTAGAGAAGTCATTGTAGAACAACTCTTTGAAGGTATTGGAGCACCTGGTACTTCACCTATAGCAGATTCGTGTATTGGATATAATGAATCGATGGAACCGTATGTATATGATTTAGAATTAGCAATTGATTTAATGGAACAAGCAGGGTATGATGTTAGAATCACACCAACAAAAACAAGCATCACTCTACTTCTAACAATGGTGATTGGGTTAACAACTATTATCGGAATAAGAAAAAGAAGAAGATAGAATCAGAATAGTATTTAGAAAAGAATTCTTTCTCTTCTTTAATTCTCTAAAATCTTGACTTAAATTCTGATAGTCAACATTTATAAGAATAATCAACTAGTTTAATAGTTGAAGGAAATGAAGAGAGCAGTATTAGTTTTTATCTTAAGTTTAATGTTATTGAATTCTTCTTTATGTGTTGTAAGTACAGATGAACCACAATATGAGCCATTGTTTTTGATTAATCTTTTATCCCCTAATACAAGTGCTGCTAGAAATCAATGGTCACTTCTTATAGAGAATCAATTACCAAAAATTGGTATTGGTGTCGAATTCCATGAATCAACTGGATGGGGGTGGTTTCCTGCAGGACGATTATGGAATTATCCTCTTATTGATTATGATTATATTCCTACCTATAATGAAGGAGGGTATGATGTGGTTTTCGTTGGATGGTCATGGGATTATGATTGGGATCCTACCGGTTTATATGACATACCAAGTCTAGTACCAAATGGAGATAACTTCTATCAATACCAGAATCCAGATTATGATGACAAATTACAACAATATCTTTCTACTCACAATCAAACATTACAAAATGAGATGTTAAACGAAATGCAAAATATTCTCTATGAAGATTTACCTTCAATAACTTTGATTTATCCAAAGTCTTTATTTGGTTTTAAAGAGAGTATTGTTGGAGTGAATACGCTCTTATTATCTGCATCAAGTTTTCATTCAGAAAATTGGGATGACCCAGCAGACCATGTAATTAGATTTGCAATGGCTGCAGACCTCAAAGAATGGAATCCATTTGTTCTGGATTCATATTATGATAGTTTATGGATGCAATCAGTTTATGGATCTCTATTTCGAAGAAATCAAATTAGTCGTGAATGGGAAGCATACTTAGCAACGGATTATGAAATTAGCTCTGATGGTTTGAATTTTACAGTTAATATAGATCCAAATGCTAAGTTTAGTGATGGAAGTCCAGTTTTAGCAGAAGATATTGCTTACACTTATGAATTACACTTAACTCCTGCTGTAGGTTCAAGTAGATATTCTAAAGTAAATACTTGGTTTGCAAATAATAATTCAATACAAGTAGTAGATCCACATACAATCAACTTTAATTTTACACAATTTCACCCGTTTGCACTAGAAATAATGTCTTTAGAAATTATCGACAAAAGTGAGATTGAACCTCTAATTACAACATATGGTTATAGTATTTTTATTGAAGCACCTTTGACAGGTAATGTTCAAGATTCCTTAGTTAAGTCATGTGGTCCTTTTATGTTAGATACGTTTGGAGTAGTTAATAGTACAGCAAAAATGATTCCTAATCCTTATTGGGATGACACTATAGTTTCAGGTGCTAATCAACCTCTGTTGGATGAGTTATACTTTGAGTTTGTTAGTGGTGCATCAACAGCTATAGCGGAGTTAATTGCAGGAAATATAGATATAGTCGATTCTCAGTACTATCTCTCCTTTGAGGATTTTGATACAGTTGGAATAGAAGCTAGAACTGTGATTGATCCTTCTAATCAAGAGATAGCTATAAACATGAGACACCCAATTATAGGAACGGGAGAGTTAACTCCTCTAGG
Source organism: Candidatus Heimdallarchaeota archaeon (assembly GCA_021399345.1). Taxonomy (GTDB): domain Archaea; phylum Asgardarchaeota; class Heimdallarchaeia; order Heimdallarchaeales; family Heimdallarchaeaceae; genus UBA460. The sequence goes on along the minus strand of JAAFKI010000166.1, from coordinate 385 downwards.
AACAGAAGAAGCAGCAAAAAACATTAGAAAGGCTATAAGTCATGCTGTACCTAGACAAATAATAGTTGATGAAATTCTTGATGGCTTAGGAAGTCCAGGAATAACTCCAATGCCACCAGTATGTGTAGGATTCAATGATGCAATACAGCCGTATGAATATAATTTGACTCTAGCAAGAGAATATATGGAAAATGCAGATTATGAATTGATAGAGATAACACCTACACCTACAACAACTACAAATTTCACAATTCTTCTAATAATGATAGTTGGGTTAACAACTATTACCTTTGTAAGGAAAGGAAAAAGAAAAAGATAAAAATAAACCAAAAGGAAGGGAGGAAGTTTTTTAATCCTCATAAACTTCAAAATCAGATTTGTCAGC
>JAAFKI010000165.1 GCA_021399345.1 Candidatus Heimdallarchaeota archaeon | reverse complement strand
TTTTCATCAAAACCAAGTATATCTTCTTTAGCTTTTTCTATATTTTCCTTTTTCTCTTCAATCTCCTGCAAAATATCTTCTGTTGTTCTCTGAATGATATGTTTAAGCTTCTGGTTTTCAAAATTATTTTTCTTATCTTTTACAAGACTCAAAGCCTTATCTCTATAATAATCCAATTGGAAGAGTTCATAGATGATGTTTCTTAATTCAGCTCCTTTAGCTTCTGCTAAAGCTTGAACAGATCCTTGTCTCACTATGATTGTATTCAAAGCCTTTTCTTTGTTAATATTTAGAAGTTCTGTGAGTTTCTTCTCTACATCAGGTACTCCATTACAAATTGGTTTTTGATCAGTAGTTTTACCAATCATAGCATCCTTTGTATTAATCTTCATAAGAAAAGCTTGAACAGCTGTTTTCTTATCATGTGTACGACGAATTATGTAGCACTTATCATCTAATTCAAATGCTACTTCAACATTTGTTTTTGAATACCCTCTTCTTATTAAATCATCCTTTGTCCCAAGTTCTTTTGTAGTAGTTGGGTCATAGAAAAAAGCATAGAATATTGCATCGAACAAGCTAGATTTACCAGTGGAATTTTCACCTTCAACAAAGAGAAGACCTTCAGGTAGAATCCCTTGAGTGGGGACACGAATATTACTGTAACACTTGAAATTTTCAATACTAAGCCACAGAATTCTCATCTATTCCACCTCTTCCTCCTCGGTTGAACTAGTCATCGTTGATGTAAATACTTCTTCAATGATTTTTGCGCCAATTTCAATTAACTGTTTTGCTTGTTTTTCGTTCTCTAAGCTTAAAGAACGAATATATTTCTCAAAATCAACAACGGGATCTTCAATTAGGTAATCGTGAAGTTTAGCTCCCTTCTGAAGACTTACAGGGGCTCTTTTAATTACTTCGCCAGTATCCCACCTAAATTCAAGTATGTTATATTTATCAGTAAATACTTCCTTCTGAATCTCATTCAGGATATCCTCCATTCCCCACCAATTAGATAATAACACAGCTCCATCAAATTTTATTTTAAGCCTAACAGCTTTATCCCCATCAAATTTATTCTTAAACTCTGCTATTTTATCTCTTATTTCTTTTTCAAACCCTACTGTCGTTAAATCAGTATTAAGAGTATAGTCAATTTGTTTCATAGAGCGTACTGACTCAATTTTGATTGTTTTCACAATTGAATCCCTTCCTTTTTCAACATCTACTTCCAATACTCCCTTTACTTGGTTTCTTTCAGCAAAAGTATACCTTGCACTGCTTCCACATTGCCAAGCATTCTTCTTGATTTTTCTTTGTTGATGATCGTGACCTAGAGCTACATAATCATACTTGTAATTCAGGACAAGTTCATGTAAATCCATACCTCTTTCCATCCCATGTGCTACAGCTATAGATATTTTCTCAGGGTCTGGTTGTTGATTGCTTTGTAACCATTTCTCATATTCTTGAGCCCAGTTTTCTAATCTTCCAAATTTAAGATATGGAAACAAAAAGAATTTTACATCATCAAATTCTAGAGTTAGAGGTGTGTTTTTCCTTATTGCATCTTTCAATTGATAGTTAGTAAAAATATGAATGTTATTCGGAAAAGCTGCTTGGAGGAACTCAATTGTTGAATAATTCCTGGTTAGATAAGTACCATGATTTCCGTCTATAATTATGAGGGGGATTTTGAACTCAGTTTTCTCGAAAAATTCTTTCAATGCTGTTATTGTGAATGTTCTAGAATATTCCGAAGGTCCAGAAAAATTTCTTCCTACTGGAATATCAAAGAAATCACCTGAATGAACTAGATAATCACATTTCACATCAGCTGCTATACCTAATGTTTGTTTAAACCCTAAGCAATAGTCTTCTTCTATCCAAGTAACTCTATTGTGTATTTTCCATGAATCTTTGACGTTTCTAAATTTACGATGTGATACATGTGAATCTGATATATGTAGAATCTTTACCATATTTTCACCTTTTAAAGTGGAACTTCTGTAGCTTTTGTTCTAGTCTTCTTAATTTTGAGTGTCTCAAATGGTTTTGTGAAGAAGGGGAGTTCTTTTTCAATATACAGTGGTACATTGCTTACTTTTACTGGCAGTGGAATATTTTTCAGAGAATTAGTTAGAATTGCTTCTCCTCTGCTTAAAACCTTGAATTCGTTCTCATACCCAGCTATATTATTACTCGCATTTACTATTGCTTGCTTGATTTCGATCTCATTTCCAAGCATCATATTCAATTCAGTGTTTGTGTTAGCTAGTATTATGGGTTCCATTGAAGAAATATTCTGTGTTATCAATAATAAACCAATTCTGAACTTCCTACCTTGTCTAGAGATATCAATGAATATATTCCCTTCTTTTGACATTTGAGAGCCTAGAATACTTGGAGCTTCTTCAACTGTTATCATCACTATTGGCAAATCCTTGATATTTTTCATCACAAAATCATTGCCTTTCTTTCCTTCTACGTAAAGATCCTTTATTGAATATTTTGAGTTGGGTGATTCACCCAAAAGCTCACTAGCAATTTTTCTAGGTAATTTTGAATAAACTTGTTCTTTGAATTGACTCCATTTAGTTGAGGACATTAAAGATTGGCGAACTGAGAAGAGTGTCCTTGCAATCATAGTAATTACAACAAATTGCTCACTTGAAGAGAGCAAAGCAGTACTAAAATTATAGAAGTGTCCCTGCTCCAGATTATATATTATTTCAGCTAAATCACTGAATTCATCTTCTGTGAAAATAGGCGATTTAATGATTGGATATAATCTTCGTTGAACTGCGTTTTTTGTACCTTTAGCAAAACCCAAATCTTCAGCTTCATCCATTTTCTCTATTTTTGTGATCCAGTCTGCTTCAGTACCTCTAGCTCTGTTCATGAAACCAACCATTTGATCAGATACATACATAACGGAAGTGATATCACTAACAAAGAGATCCTCACGTCTGAATCTTATAGGTTTAGCGATTTTTTGCATCTCTGTAGGAATAGCTTCTAGCTCCCTTGTGAGGTAGAATTTATCAGCAAAAATTGCGTCAAATTGATCATCATCTCCTCCTTTCAAAGTTGCATCAGCTATATCCATAATACCATATTGTTTATTCTGAAAAGGTAATCCTCGCATATATTCATCATGAACATCTACCATAAAGACAGAAACTTTATTTTTTATATCTTCATTTTTAGCCCATTTTGTTAAGTTACTCTTCAGAGCAGAGGTGATAAAAGTCAACATAAAGAAAGATTTACCAGCACCTGTAGTTCCAGCAACTTGCACATGCATAGGAAGAGAATCTAAATCTATTTTGATTGGTATATCCATTGAAGATGTTCCAATTAATAAACGTCCAATTTCAATATCCTTTCCTATCTCATCTTGTAATAACAGTGATAAGGCTTCTGAGCACTCAGCTCCTCTATAAACATCAGAGAAATGAGGTGGGAGAATCCTAGGTTTCTTAAATTCCCATTTCTTTTGATCAACATTGTATTCACTATACCCCATCAATAATCCTTGAACTTTGACGAACTTGTCAGATTCAATTCGGGCGATATACGCATCTCTATTGTTCAAGAAATTTCCTGCAATATCTGTCATATCTGGGCCTTTACGTATTATGTTCTCATAATTCATTACCCTAAACAAAAATACTTGATATCCTTTAACTGGTTTGATAATTAGTATTTCTCCAATCTGAAATCTAATATCAGCACATACTACTTTAAGTGTTGAAATATCTCCTTCGGCAAGAATTCCAATTCTCTCTGGTAAATCTAATTCCACTCATATCACCTTCTCTTATCACATTAATCCTAATCTTCTTCTTGGATGTATAAACATTTTGGGGTTCTCACCCTTTGATGCAAAATAATTAATCAATCGGTCAGCTACTTCATCTCTATCAGCAAAACGAACTATGGTAGAGTTGTGTGCAAAAGCCAGATCAAAGAAGTATCCAAAATACCTAACATCTCTTGCTAACCAATCTATATCCTGAAAGAGAGCAATCTCTTTTGTCTTTTCTATTTTCTTATCTGTTGAATGAATATTTTCATACCACCATTTCTCATCAAAATCAATTCTCAATACAGGTATTTCTGAAGAGAAATGAAACAGATAAGTTACTCCATAAGCTGGAGGAATATGTGGTCGATCCTTGAGAATATTCAATATATGACCATCTCTTTTTTTAGTAGGTATTTTTAGGAACCATTTTTTTTCTGCTCCTAGTTCTTTTTCTATGTCTTGAGCTAGTCTATAGATAAAAGGAAAAGTTGTTGTTTTACTAACTGCTACAACGCAAGTTTTTTTCTGGAGAGCTTTTAGATTTATATCTCTCAGGAGATAATTTGAAGCTAAACGTGGCTGATTCTGTCCTGGAGACATCAACATGTTCATTGAACCATCTATAAACAGATACTTGAAATGAACGTCAGACTGTAAAAGAGAATGAGACATTGAATATTCTAGAACCTCACGATATTGCTCAAACCAACCCCTTGGAGCATTAGCACGAGGAGAAACCATCCAGGATGAATATTTATCAAAATTTTCTTTGGAGAGATTTAGTCCAATTTTAATTGCAGCTATTTTGATGTCAGCTTCAGTATCTAATTTAGGAAGAGGATCATTAGGTTTACTCATTTTGTAAGCTGTTGCTACGATATCTTTTATTACCCTGAAAATAACATCGATGAGTTTTTCACCATAATTATATATGATAAAGTCTTCAAAATCTTCCCAAACCTCATCCTTCTTATCTTCTCGTAGTAATATTAACCTTGTAATACCTTCTGGATTTGTACAAACAGGAGGAGCTTGATCTATTCTGCTTGTTGTTCCCATTGAGAAATTAGTTTTATCAGCTGCAAAGGAAGCTGTCAATAAATGTATGGAAATATCGTTCAGAGAAACAATACTTTCAGCTCCTGACCCATCTACAGCAGCAGAATTAAAATCATCTTTGGTGCATATTGATGGACAAGGGTCAAAAACGGTAATAAGTTTGGAAAGATAATCTAAATCCTTTTGATAAGCTTCATCTGTTAACATTTCGATTGATTTGAATTTAGTATATATTTTTTCAAATTCTCTTTCTATTGTTTTGTCGAAAAAAACTTGCATTAAATAGCTCCTCAATTGACTTAAGTTATGATATTATTAAAATATTTTTGGACTGTAGATTAAAAGTGTTGAAAGTGATGGAAGTTTTTGTCGGAAGAAGAAATCTAGAAGAAAGCTTCAGTATAGCCAGCCAAAAAATCAATAGCATATTTTATAAAGGAATATCAACAAATTAATATAGGGAAAAGGTAAATTGAAAAGCATTCGTGAAATCAAGGAATTCTTGTCTATGACAGAGGGAGAAAACATTTTACGCAGATATTTTGTAATGAATGGATTTGATGGATCTCTAACAGCTCTTGGTATAATTTTAGGTTCATTTATAGTATCAGTTTCTGGTGAAACGGACTTAGAAAGCGTAAAAATTCTCATTTCTACAGGAATTGGTGCAAGTATAGCAATGGGTGTTTCAGGATTCTGGATTGCCTATTTGACTGAAAAGGCTGAAAGAACCAAAGAAAGAAAAGAACTGGAACAAAAAATGGTCACAAACTTGAACAATACAAGAATTTCTCGGGCAAATTTCTGGACTTCTTTGGTAATAGCAGCAGTTGATGGTATATCTCCTTTCATGTTTTCAGTATTAGCACTATTACCAATCTTCTTTGTATTTGCAGGTTTACCCTTAATGATTGCTTATATCATTTCATTCTGTGTAATAGCTGTTGAAGTGATAGTTTTAGGGTTATTTCTAGGAGCTGTTTCAAAAGAAAACAAGCTGATTTATGCTCTCAAAATTCTTCCAGCAGCATTTCTTGTCGCAGGGTTGACATATTTACTTGAGATATTCTTGTAAATTTCTTCTTCTATTTTCTTTGGATAAAACTAAAGAGTGTTATTGTTTACATACTCGTAATGTCCAAAAAGAAGAAGAATCAGAAACACATAGATGTCATCATAGTTGGTGCTGGAATAGCAGGATGTGTTTTGGCTTTTCATTTAGCTAATTCTAGGTTTAAAGTTAAAGTATTTGAAAAAGAAAAACGAGATAACTTTGGACATGATTGGTGTGATTCAGTAGAGAAAAAAGCTTTTGCTTATGCAAATATACCTCCTCCTAAAGGTAAAGAAAGAAAGAGTGATAGAGACCATTTAGTAATTCTATCTCCTGATTTCCTGGGTACTATTCATCTAAACAAGTATGATTATTGGATTGTAGATAGGAAAATATTCCAGAAAAGATTAGTAGCACTTGCGGAAAAAGCTGGTGCAGAATTTAATTTTGGAATAGAAATAGTTGAACCTATAGGAAGAGGTCAATGGGTTGTAGGAGTAAAAACTAAAGAGGAAAAAGTGGAAAATGCTCGTATTGTTATCGACTGTTCAGGTAAAAATAGGATTTTAGCCAAAAATATAGAAATTTTGGACTTAAACGTTGAAATAAAGAAAAAAGATAAAGTTAAAGCCTATCGAGAATTACACAAAGTTACTGATGGGAAAATAGATTGGAAAAATATACCAGTTGATAAAAATCTTCTATACTATCGCTATGGATTTGAGAAAGGTTTCAGTTGGTTAAACTTTGAAGATAACAATCATCTAGAAGTAGGATCAGGAGTTGGAAAAGGATATACTGATAGATCTCCTAAAGCAATTGTAAATGATTTTATTAATTCTAAAAGTAATGTAGAAAATGAAAAAATACGCGGTGGGGGTGGAGATATAATAGTCAGAAGACCTACAACAATGGTTTGGTATGGATTTCTAGCTGTAGGTGAAGCTGCTTGTCAAGTTGTACCAACAAACGGATTTGGAATAGGCTCAGCTATGATAGCCGCAAAGATGGCAGCTGAGGTTGTTGCAGATGCATTGAGAAGAAAAGAAGTTTCAATAAACAGCTTATGGCAATATCAAGTCAATTTCATAAAAGAGAGAGGAAGGGATCATGCAGCACTAGATATGATGAAAAGACATGCTCTTCTGTTTAGTGAAGAAGAATTTTCTTTCCTTCTAAATAAGGGAATTGTGACAAAGAATGATTTAGAGCTCATAATTCACGGAAAATATAACAGAATAGGTCTATTAAAGATGTTTTTGGCCTTTTTCAAGGGGATAAGAAGAATAAAACTAATGCTAAAGATGAGAAAAGCAGCAGTTATGTCTAACAAAATTTATAGTCACTATAAGAAAATGCCCAAGGAATATAATTCTAGAAAGTATCTTGAGTGGCTACTTGGTCATATGTCTTTATTTGAGGAAATAGAGCAAAAATAGTGATTTTTAGCAGTTAGATTTAAAAAAAGAGAGCATTAGTGTATTTTATGAACAATGAGTCGGAAAATTATCTACGTTTCATCCTTGAAAATATTCTTTGTTTAGAGGATAGTAGTGAAGTTTCGATTCATTTGATAAACATTTTAGAGGGAGGTCAATGGGACATTATGGACTGCAACGATGAGATCAGATTTGTTTCTATTGACCATCGTTTAGAAGGAAGTGAACTTGATTCACCTAGTTTTCGAAAAATCTACAGTGGAGCAACAAGAAGAAAACTACCTATTATTCACCTACATAATGTGAGCGATGATATTTATGGAGCTTTCCAGCTTAAATCAGTAGTAAAAGTCTGGAAACTATCTATTAGGGAGAAATTACAAGATTTAAGATTAATACCTTTTTCGGATGATCCTGATAGAGCACAGTATTTACAAATTGAGTTTCCAACTGGAATCTTCCAGATAAAGAGTATTTTCCAGCTCTTTCCAACAGATAACTATTTTCAATCTAATATAGAATACTCAAAGAAGTATGCTAAAGCTTATGAAAAATTCACTAAACTTGTTCCTTTTACAGTTGATAGAATTATCGATTTGCTTTCTACAGAAGAAATAGCACCATCATTTGAAGCATGGGAAGAAGATCCTAATATGTATGACATACCTGGAGTTGATTCAGCAGATATAACTTCAGCTAGAAAACTATCTTCCGAACTACCAGCTGAAGAGCTTACCATTCTTGTTAATCAAATAAGAGAAATAATGACAACTACAGATTGGGAGAATGATACTGATAATCTTACAATAGAAAGATTTTCGAAATTTCTCAAATATGTAAAAGAAATAAGGAAAATCAAGAAAAAAGAACCACCAGAGGATTATTCATTCATTTTAGAAGACGAAAGATCTTAGATTCTTCACTTTGATCTGCATTACATCTTTTATTTGTTCAATTGCATTCTAGGTTCGGAGTCTGCATTCTACATAAAAAGATAAGAAAAATATTATGTCCTAAGAAATACTTATATATTTATGTAGTGATAGAGTAATAGATAAACTCTTGAAGTTTATTGGAAAGGCGAAAGAAATGAAAAACAAAAAAATTCTCCCATTAATGGTAGTAGTTCTACTGGGAATGGTCGCTTTGGGAAGTTCGACAACTCAAGCAAAAGTAACTAAAATAGACTTTACAGCACTAGAATATATGTTTCCACCAGCAGGTGTATTTGTTCCTCCAACAGTTTGGGTTTCTGATGATGGAGTCGTCCATTGGGATGATGCTATGTTTCCATTTGTTGTATTTGGGGATATAGATGGAGTACTTCATGCAGGAATTAAGAGAATGAACATTGATCCAGTTACCGGAATCGGGCATGCTATTGGAACAAACTCTTTTGTGGGAACATGGATGATAAATGATCAATTTTATGGATTTGATTTAAAATTCTCTGGGGTATCTGTTATGGTGCGTATTGATGGAATGATTTCTGGAGAAGCTGTTTCTCATGGAACACTAGGTGGATATAGTATCTTAATGAGAGCTACTTTTACCCCAGCAGGTGGAATGACTCTTATTGAAGGGACATTTACAATACATCTATAGAACAAAACAATTGCTAGAAACAACTTCCTTTTCTTTTTTTCTTTCAAGGTTTGAATTTTCTTAAAGGAATAGAGGACTATGCTAAGATTTTTTCTGCAAGTCGTTTTAAGTCGTTCATAAGTTTCGGATTATCAGGAACCGTTAAATCATCCCCGCCTGTTCCATGAACAACCCCTAAATTTTCTCCAAGAAAATATCTTATCATGTGATCTATCGATTCAATTGCTGTAAAAACTCCTGATCCTTGTGCAGTTGTATCTCCATATACGAAAATACTAGCAAACTTGAGTCCGTTAAGAGAATGCCCTCCTTTGACATGCAAAGCCACTAATCTATCAATAAACAGCTTCAGTTGAGCAGAGTAGTTAAACCAGTAAATGGGAGATGCAAAAATAATTACATCAGAGTCTAAAACAGAAGGATATAGTCCATTCATAACATCATTTTGAACACATTTTAAAGGAAAATCTTTGTAACACCAAAAACAGCCTTGACAAGGCTTAATGTCATAGTCGTTGAGATGAAGAATTTCTACATCATGTCCATTTTGAATTATTATCTTAGATAATTCTTGAATTAGAAAGAAAGTATTACCCTTCTTTCTTGGACTTCCATTCAAGATAAGTATTTTTGACATATGATATTCAATCTTTTAACCTTTATAAGAGTTATTTGTCTTTCTTGGAAAGTATATTCTTAAATACCTAGTATTCCATATTCTCATTATTCAAGGTGTTAAAAATGAGTAAAACATTGATCGTTTTTGGAACTAGATATGGTGCAACCCATAGATCTTCTGAAGTTATCGCAAAAATACTCAAAAAAAAGTTCAACCATGAAGTAGAACTTGTAAAACTTTCTAGCGAAACAGAAAATATTGATTTTTCAAGCTATGATAATGTAATTGTAGGAACAAGTGTAGCTATGTTTAGCTGGACAAAACGAGCAAAGAAATTTCTGAAGAATGACTTCAGAGGGAAGAAGTTATTTGTCTTTATCTCTTCAGCTGCATTAACCTACGCAGCTTTAGAAAAAGGTGAAATGGAGAAGTATGAAAAACACAAAAAACGTTTTCTAGATAATGTAGTGAAGAAGAAGGCTAATGTTGAACCTACTTCAACAGCTGTTTTTGGTGGATGGATAAGGAAAGGTAAGACAGAAGCGTTTAGTCTTTTCAATTGGAAAGAAGAAGATGCAGTAAATTGGGCAGAAGAGATAGGAAAACTAACAGGTTGAACATCAAATATTACTGCTTATATCTCCAGGTATTTTCTTCTAGAATTATTGTACGATATACAATTTCAATTTCCTCTTCTTTTTGTAAGAATTTCATTAGAATTGAACCTGCAAAATCATCTGTAGCTGGATGAATGCTTACTAAAATAATACCAAAATGATCCTTGATATTTGTGGTTAAAAAATCCCTATCATGAGTCACAAGAATCCATTTTTCTTTTCTGCATAGTTCGATTAATTCACTATTTTTGATGCCTAGAAGATTTTCAGTTCTTACAGATTTTACATTAAGATTTTCTTTAGCTAATCTATTGAATGTCTTATGAGATATATTTTCATCAAGCAGATAATCCAGTTTCGACAATTGGTGAAATCTCCTCATTATTAATAATTCTCTTTGCGAATTCCAAACACGCCTTTAAATCTTCAATTTCTAATTGAGGATATTCCTCAAGAATTTGATCAAAATTTAAACCATGTTCCAGCATTTCTAATATCAAATATACAGGTATTCTTGTTCCCTTGATACAAGGTTTGCCATGACAAATTTCTGAATCGATTGTAATTCTGGATTCACTCATAGTAATCCCTTTTATTCATGATTCAATATGTTTTGATATTCTTAAATATATTCTATTAAGTTTTGTAATATTCAAAAACAGCATGTTCTGTGAATTTATAATAATAATAACTGTGGAAGAAATGACGAATTAAGCATCTGCAGTGAAGTTTTTAATACTGTTCATTTCTTCTCAATCTTTCCTCTTCACCTTTTTCCAATTTTCAATAGCTTTGTCAAAATTAGTTGTAAAACCATTATGAGCAGTAAATAAGATTGATATGTTATCAAGTTCAGCTAGCATCTCAATGGTTCTTTTTTGTTTTTCAAAATCAGAACTAATAATTCTGAGAAATGGTTGAACTTCTCCTTTCTTCAACCTAAGAGCATCACCAGTGAACAAGAATTCTTCATCAATTATGTAAGCAGTATGTCCTAAACGGTGACCAGGAGTGCTAATTGCATGTATTTTAATTCCATTAACATCAGTTATTTCTCCATCATCTAGAAATTGATATTTCTCAGGATTTTTGACTTTAGATTTTTCTCCAATATTTCTCTTTGCATGACTAAAGAGGGAAATTCCACCAATATGATCTGGATCACTATGTGTCAGAAATACATTACTAATTGATTCTGGTTCTATTCCAATAGTTGCCAATCCCTTTAACAGTTTCTTAGTAGATGTTCCTGTATCAATCAAAATCCGTTTAGAACCTTTACTATATACATAACAGTTTACAATTCCAGTTTTAATAACAGAGATATTATCTGAAACTTTTCCTGTAGGGTAAGGTGAAATGTAATTCATATACCAAACTACCAAAGATAAGATTGCAAACAATAATGCACCAATGACAATAATCAAAATATAATACCATTGCATAAGAATCTGAATATCTGATACCAATTTATACTTTTGTGCATCGCTTCTCATTGTATTGCAAACTATAAGTCTAATATCCTACCTTATTAGATATGAGAC
>JAAFKI010000164.1 GCA_021399345.1 Candidatus Heimdallarchaeota archaeon | reverse complement strand
CATCACTCCAAGTTCCTTGGCATATATTTCGCATAATTCGCCTTCATTGAGAAGTAGAATATTGACATAAATAATGCCGGTGCCACTATGTACGCTATTACCAGCGCCGTTATATTGAAATCTAGTAAGAATTTAACTCCTGAATAGAAGTAGTTCTTTATCACAAGAATAAATAGAGCAATTAATCCAAATCCTGCACCAGTCCCCATAACTACTCCAGGTAGGACTCCTGCAAAGAATGTCTCCGACATCGTTAATCGGATTATACGTTTCGTAGATATTCCCATCTTCTTTAATCTGTCATTCTTATTTGTTCTCTGTTGCAATATTTTTAGTGGGTTACTTATACTAATGAATACGATTGCCACTAAACAGATTAAGATAGATAGAACAAACTCTGCAGATATAATATTGAAAAATGGAAACCTCTCGAACATTAACGCTTCGATTTCTTCCTCTGTACATTTTACAGACAACCCTAATTCTTGTTCGAGTTGAGCTTTTACTTCAGAATGATCAAACCCTTTACTTACTTTGATTAGAACTCTATCATTTACATTTTCTCCAGAAGCACTAGGATGAATTATAGGTTTGATATATGCATAGTTGCTCTCTGTCATTAATATTGCTGCAATACTAGGAGAGTCTCCGAGTATATAATCTCCAACAGTATAGAAAACAGGTAAGTATCTAAATTCACCAATGATATTGTAAGTAGTATCTAATGGGGGTACTAAACTATCGAATCTAAATCTATCTTGAAATTCTGCAAAGTCTCTTTGGAATACATAGGAAGCCATCATTGTTTTATTTGCTTCTAATCCTGATATTTGCTCTTCCCAATTTTCAAACATCCGTTTAGGTGGTTTATAAGACGTAGCTAAGTATTCCGTCGTATTCTGAATTAAATAAACCTGGACAATATTATAATCTAACATAGAACCTTCTATTTCTCTGATCAAAGCAGTACTCTCAACTCCTGTAACATTATCCAACTGTGCTAGAACTTCGGTTACATTGAGATTCAACCAGTTATTAATGTACAAATCAGCCCCGTTATAGAAATAAACATCTTTTTCGAAATTCATTTGCATTGAAGTTGGACATATTATTGATGGTAAAGTTACTCCTACAATCAGTAAAAACGCTAAGTAGATATTTTTGAATAACTTAATATCCGATCTGATTTCTATCAAACTGAATGTTCCTAGTGATTTTCTTATTCTCCAGGATATTTTACTCAGAGCTATCATTAAAATGGAGAATAGATCTTTTAGCAGTAAACCTAAACCTAGAAATACAAGCAAGACACCAAAGCCAGCTAAATATATGAAAACCATCAGGATGGAGACACTAGCTGTTTCTCCTATATTTTCGAATAGTAGTTGGAATAAAGCAAGAGATCCCCATGCGACTCCTCCACCTACAGCAATTAATATCAAAGGAGGTAATCTAATCTGTTTGAATAAACTAGCAATTCTCTGAGGAGTTTTCTGGAATCTAATCCTTTTAGTTTTGGACATTTTCCATATTTTAGGTGTTGCAATGAAAACTAGTCCGATGACTGTAACTGCAATAGCTACTCCAACACCACCAAATTGTAGAGCCGTCGAGTTATTGTTGAATGTAATAAATGACTCGACTCTCAGTAGAGCTGGTGAAATCGCCATTGATATACCAAAACCAATTGCTACTGCAAGTACCGATTCTACAATCTTCAATGAAATGTAGTTCGTAGCTATCCGCGTTGATTTAACACCTTTTGATTGGAAGATCTCTATCTCTTGCACTAGACTCTGTGTATAAAGTTCGTTAGTCTCAGAAATCAGAAACATAGCTATATAGATTATAGGCATAGCAAGTGTAAAGAATAAGAATATAGAAGAATTTAATCTAGGTTCAAGAATGTCTAGCATAAGAGATAATTCTCCTGAGTAATCCCACTTCGAATTGCGGTAAATGGGTTCAAAGCTAAATTGTGTATCTTGTCGACCTTTTAGTTCATCATTTTCTTGACTCAACAGTGATAGCTGATTAGGGGAAATTTTACTGAAATCATATCTGAATTGAACGCTAGTTGAGACGAACATGTAGTAGGGATAAAGTTCTGCCAGATTTTCCCAAGCTAATTCTCCAAAAGAGATTATAGAAGAAAAGAATCCACTTAGAGGGGAGAAAGAATCTAGTGGCAGGTTGTAATCATTCCAAATCGAAGTATAGTTTGCTGATGTTGGATTTTGAATTACTCCTACTACCTCTAGTGATACATTGGTATCTCCCGGTTCAGAGTTATAGTAATTGATTTGGGATCCCCAAAGGGTAAAATTATCTCCTAATCCTACTTCAAGATCTTCACGAGTGATAAAATCAGTATTAACCAGCACTTCTCCTTTAGTTTCAGGCATACGACCTGCAACAATGAAATTGCTCAATGGAGTTGAATAATTCTCTGACAAACAGAGATAGTTAATATTGTAGTAATCTGTTCCATTGATTGTTGGGTTATCAATACTCGCGTAGAATGCAGACATATACTCAAAGCCTGATATTATACTTGCTAGATTTGGATAATTCTTGTAAAATTCTGTAAGAACTTCTCCTATAGCTAATTTCTCGAAATTATGTAATAAAGGATTTCGAGATCCAAAGCTAGCTGTGTCATAGTTTAATGACAGAGTCATGCTAGGAATACCAGAATTTAGCAGGTCTACTCTAGATGAATAATCATCTAGCAGAACGCTTTGTTTAGAACTAAAAACTGTTGTACTTGTAATAATAATCACAGCAAAAACCGTCATTCCAACAAGATTCATCATGTGTCGTTTCTTGTTCGTTTTAAACAACGTATAAATTGCAGAGAATGAGTTGAAAATCCAGTACCATACATTAGCTAATCCTAGAACGAATTTTGGTTTATCTTTATCAAATGGACGAGTAAGGAACTTGTTCATATTTATGAACATAACCTTTACACGCTTACGAAACACCATTATAGTGATTCCTACAATACCTAAAATCACTACAAGATATATTCCTGCTGAATACCAGAAAATATACAGTGGAGTATATATTTCAATCTGAGAAACATGTAAATCAAAGAACAATCCTAAATTAACTTCTGTTGAAACATAGTAGCCAATTAGATTATTTGCAGATATTTTTGCTTCCTTTACATCTTCTTTTTGGAGAGATGTAGAATGAGTATATATACGATCTCCAATTGCAGTTTCGATCAAACTGAACGAATGAAGAGCCGTATTTTTCGGAACATTATAAATGTCAAATTGTTCAGTTTCATACACTCCTGTATAGTTATCTCTTACGATAGAAATTGTGGATTTTAACTTCTCTCCACTGAAAAATTCATTATATTCTAAATATGGAACAGAACTGAAAATATATTCTGTATAACCATCCTTTTCTTGAAATGTGAAACTATCATAATCAAATATACCGAAATCAGTATATGTGAAATTGTCAAAAGTTGGTGTGTCATTAACTCCATATCGTAAGGTATAGAGAATTGAATTTCTTACTAAAGCAATATTGAACACTCCATCATCTGTAACAAAGAAACGAGGATCGAATCCTCCCTCGCTAATTTCCATAATATTTGTAATATTAGATACTACAAGTGTTGAATTTACAGCTGCTGAAACATTCGCCATAGTTGTGTAATAGTAATGAACAGGATATCCTTGATAGATATATTGATACCCAGTGTAAACCACACCATCTTTATAGTACATTTCCAACATATAATCGAACTCTTCCTCTGCAACCCAGACTATTCTGCTACTTTCATCAGTATACCAAAGATTAGTTGTATTATCTCGATAAACCCTATAGTATTGATACTCAGTATCAGCATTTTCTGATGTAGGAGGATAATTGTTCATGAATGTCAGAAACATATCAAAGTGATTAGGACCATCTTGAAAGAATCTGATGTGTGGATAATTTGCTCTAGAATTGTATTCATAGAACTGAAAATCTATTCCTCCATCTTCAGGTGTCCATGTATACATACGGAAGTATGAAATGTCATAGAAAGCACGGAAGGAGTAGATAAGAGCGATTCCACCTTCAACTACATAAGCTTCAAAGAAGTCTAGTGGATACTTTTCAATTATGACTATGTTTGATTCGTCATTTACTATGTGGATTATTTTGAATGTGTTATTATCATACGTTACTTTGGTGAAAAAATGAAAATTACCGAAGTCATCGAAGATCAATCTTGTTTCGATTTCTTCTTCTTCATCAGTTCTTTCTGTAAGTAGAAATAGATCTTCATCTTCTTCACT
>JAAFKI010000163.1 GCA_021399345.1 Candidatus Heimdallarchaeota archaeon | reverse complement strand
GATTAAGCTTTTATTTGACACCAACAAATGGGGAGAAGGTTTAGATATTTTAGAAAAGATTTTACCAGAGTGCGAAAAAGCTGAAAATAGGTTAATTTGGCTTGATGCTTTGCTTTTGAAGAGCATATATTACACTGAACTTGGTTTTTATGATGAAGGAATCAAAAACTCTGAAAGAGGTTTAGATGTAATTAAAGAGCTTAAAACATCTGATAATGTATTTGTCTTAAGAGAAGCTTGGTTTCTAGTGTATAAGGGATTGAATCATGATAACAAAGGCAATCTCGACATAGCTGAAGAAATAGTCGAGAAATGTCTAGAACTTGCTAGTAAATTGAATGATGCATATCTTCTTTATATAAGCTATGACTTTAAAACTAAATCACTTTGGAATAAGGGCAATATTCAACAGATTTTCGAATTGTACTTAAAAATGTATGAATTAGCAAAAAAGATGAAAAACGATTATCTAATAGCAGTGAGGTGTTATGAAGGAGCTGTGAACGCACAAGCTTTAAACAGATATGATGTAGTCAAGAAACTTAAAGATGAATTTGAAGAAGTAATGAAGAAGCAAAAAAAGTTGAGTACACCATATGAATTCCTGGAACATCGAAAAGCTAGCTTACATTATGCTCTAGGAGAAATGAGTAAGGCAATATCAATTTGGAAAAGGATAAATCCTAGACTTAGAAAAAAAATTGTAGATCCGGTAAGGATGGGGGATCTATTAACGTCAGAGAGCATTATAGAACGTTTTGAAGGAAATATAGACAGATCAATTGAATTAAGACAACAAATAATTACAATACACACAAAGATTGGAAACAAATATCGAATCTATCAACATAAAATACTTTTAGCCAGGTGTCTTATTGTTGCTGGACAATATAATCAAGCATTAAGAATATGTCAAGAAATCATGGAAAACTATAGTGATTTCACAAATGAACTGATGAACAGGTTGATTTTCTTTATTATGGGTAAAATTTACCAAATTCAAGGAGAGTACTATCTTTCTTTGGATTATTTCAGAAAAAGTCTAAATTTAGGCAAAAAAATACCAGGAATTGTATTATATGCGATTCAAAGTCTCTTTCATTTGATTCAATTATTAGTAGAAAAAAACCAAGAAGAAATGAGTTATCAATATTTGGGGGAATTAGAAGAAATAATTGATAAATATCCTTCAAAACTTAACAGTAAGTATTATCAAGCTGCGAAAGCACTAATTCTGAAAACTAGTTCACGACCCAAGAATTGGATGCAAGCCCTAAATTTATTGGAAGAAGTAGTAGAAGAAATATGGGAAGGAAAGATAATAGATCAAGAGTTAATCATAATTGCACTAATCAATCTTTGTGAACTGTTAATGAACGAATTCAGCATGTCAGGGGAAAAAGAAGTAATGGATGAGCTTGAGAAGTATACAGACAAATTAGAGGATATAGCTAACAAGCAAAAATCATTATCATATATTCTAAGATTAGAAGCGAAGAATATTAGACTTCATACTATCTGGTTAAAAACCATCTATTCTTTAGCTGATGTAGATTTAAAGAAAGCTAAAACGCTTATAGAAGAAGCGAGGGACATGGCAGATGAAGAAGGATTAGTTCAACTTGCAGAGAAAATCAATCAACAACAATCAAAGATCTATAACCAATTACTTCAATGGAATGAATTTATTCAAAAGCAAGACATAATTTGAAAAAAAGAGAATTTTTTCATTTCTTTTCGGATATATGCCTTGCTGCAACATAACCG
>JAAFKI010000162.1 GCA_021399345.1 Candidatus Heimdallarchaeota archaeon | reverse complement strand
CATCACTTCTGCAACTCTTGAGATAAATCTAGCAATAGGTGCACCATCTACAAGATTGTGGTCTACTAGAAATGTTACACAAAGAATGTCTCGAGTTTGTAGTTTTCCATCAATTTCCCACCCTATTCTCTTCATCCCTCCTAGAGCAACATTGCAGGTTCTGTCAGGAAAAGGTATTGCCCATCCATGGATGTTCTTGGCAAACATACCCAAAGAAGTTAATCCAACAGTACCAATCAGTTTTTGGACATAGAATGGATTTTTGAGTAGTTTTTTCATAAAAAATTGTCTTATTTTCTTAGGTATTAGCACAATTAGACCTGAAATGTTTGATGAGTCTCTTGTCAGCTGTTCAGTTTCTTCTATTTTCTTCGTTTGAACAGCTCGAATTTCATCTGTTAGGTCCTTCACACCTTTTGTTTCCACTTTCCTAATCACATGATTGAAAGGAACATGTTTTCCTGTTTTAGTTGTTACTTCAACCATTACACTGATGTCTACATTATCAAAGACTATAATCTTCCTCCCACCTTTTCTGAAAGAGTTAAGTCTGGGATTATCTTTCACTGATTTACTTATACATTTAGCTACCCAAGCTGTTAGTGAAACATTATAGTTCTCTTTCTCCTTCAACTCATTGATTCTCTTCTTAGCCTCCGTTATATCTATCTCTACAATCCCTTGTACTCTTGGAAATTTAGCAGCTACATCATTAAAATCAGATAAGATTCTTCTAGCTACAGAGAATTTTCTTACTGTATAGTCTTTCTTCTTCTTTGGCATATTCAATCTAACAATTCAGATGACTTTCATAAAAATTTTGTGTAATAAAGATGAAGATTAAGTTAAGACCAAATAATCTTTTTGCATTTGCTAGTACTTGAGTTTACTCACTTACAGGGCTTTCTAGAAGAGAGATTTTTTTCTTGTCACAATCTATTTCAAGTTTGCACCCTAAAGGCATAATGAACTGAGGATCTGTATGACCAAAATCCATATTGGTTACAATTGGTATATCAGTATATCCGAACTCTTTTTTCAATACGTTGAGGATTAGTCTTTCTAATTCCTCTTTTTCTATTGTATTGTAATCTCTAGCTCGTCCAAACAAAATTCCTTTAATATTCTCCATAATGCCTTGCACACAATAGTTCCTTAGCATATACTTTACATTATCAGGCGAAGGTTTTTCTTCTGATGTTTCAAAAAATAGAATTTTCCCTTTCCAAAATTCTTTCTCTGGCCAATAATCTGTTCCTTTCATAAACTCTAAAACTTCAATACATCCTCCAAAGAGTTCTCCCTCAACCTTAGATGTTCCTTGAAGCCAATTCCATTGTAAGTATTCAGTTTGTTTCTCATTAATTTTCCCAGTATTTTCTTTGTTTCCCCAATCAGGATAACCATCTACATATTCATTGTAAGGTTGATATTCGTATGTTTCAAACGTGTTTGAAATCATATCTCTAACGTGCTCTATAGCATTAGGAAAATTTCTCATTTGACTAAATCCGGCCATGATAGATGGACCATTAAAAGTCACCAATCCTAGCTGATTAGCAAATGTTAACAATATGGAAGTATCTGAATACCCCATAACAATTTTGGGATTTGATTTTATAACATCTTCATTAATAAATGGCAATAACCTAATCGAATCATCTCCTCCTATTGAAGCAATAATAGCAGACACTTCTTCATCTTGAAATGCTTCATTCACATCAGTTGCTCTTAATTCAGGATTATTGTAAAGAAATTCAGGTTCTGCTCTTGTTGTAGGGAACTCTTTTATTTGAAAACCCATTTCTTTTAAAACGGATATTCCCTCATCATAAATGTGAGGAAAGGAATTTGGTCCTCCCCATGAAGGGGAAATGATTCCAATAGTGTCTCCTTTCTGAAGCTTTTTCGGTTTGATGATTTTCATTTTATGAATAGTTTTTATCTTGTCGTCATCTTAAGTGTACTGTGAATCACTTTGAAAGACACTTGAGAAGAGAATATTACTGGAGCTTTTATAGTGAATTCAAGGGGAAGAAGGTGATGACAAAAGTACTGAGAGTAGAATGCATAGAACTCCCATATAATCAAACATTAAGTGCTCTTTGTCATCGCGTGAAAAACCTCTATAATCGAGCAAATTATCTAGTTAAGCAATCGTTGAATAAGAAGAATAAGTTGTTATTGTACTATGATCTCAACACCTTACTCAAGGAAGAGGGGTGTTATCGTGTCCTCCCTGCACATACTGCACAACATACCCTCAAGCTCCTTTGCAGGAATTGGAAAGGGTATTTTCGTGCACTGAAGGAATGGAAGAAGAATCCGGATTTGTTCTTCGCAATCCCCCAACCGCCGAACTACAAAGCAAAGGATGGAGAAGTAGTAGCAATCTTTACTAACCAGCAAGCAAGGATAAAAAATGGTTGGTTAGTCCTTCCAAAGAAAGTAGGATTTTACTACAAAACTCGACTGACAGCACGTACCAAGCTCAAAGAAGTGAGAATTGTCCCTCGACGAGTAGGGTACACACTTGAGTTAGTGTATGAAAAAATTCTTTCCAAACTCAGAAAACGACAAACCAGGAAAGGAGCGATCGATTTAGGGTCTATCAATCTCGTGACCTTTGTGGATAACCTTGGAAATCAACCAATTGTTATCAAAGATCATGGGAAAGGAATCAGAAGTATTATCCAGTATTATTTGAAAATTCAGACAAAATTGCGGGAACAATATGTACAACAGCAAAGAACCCAATTGAAAATGAGAAATAAATTGATTTATGGTCCAGCGTATTATCATCTTCGCGAGAAGTGGCGCAAAAAACTCAACGATGCAGTTCACAAATTAACTAAGTACTTGGTAGACTTGTGGGTGGAACGGAAGTTACATGAAGTGATCATCGGCTACAATAAAAAATGGAAACAAAGGGTTCATTTCTGGAAGAAAATCACTCAGATGTATGTATCCATACCCTTTATGAGAATCATCAATCAACTCAAATACAAGGCCGCTGAACACGGAATCAACGTTGAGCTTATTGAAGAACACTATACGTCTAAGAGTAGCTTTCTCGATAACGAGTTTCCTAAGGAAAGAGAAACCTATGCTGGACGGCGAGTTACTCGAGGGTTGTTTCGTTCTGCAAAGGGGTTTCTCATCAATGCTGATGTCAATGCTGCGTATAATATCTTAATCAAAAGCGATCCGAAAGCACTGCTTAAACGGCGTGCGAACGGGGTAGGAGGATACGTGATGTATCCACGTAGAGTGAGTGTCGACCCACAATGACCTCTCCAAAAGACGTTCGACTGTGCTTGACTAATATGTCAAGACGACAAAAACTTATCATACTTATGAACAATGATCTACAAAAATTAAAAGTCATCGGTTTCTTTTCATTTTTATTAAACCACAATTTGGGCACTGGAATTTTGTTTGTTTATGGAATCCACCCTTTCTCTTAACATGTTTCATACCTACTATCTTCTTTTGGGTTTTACGACAACGAGGGCATTCCATTGATTTCAAAGCATGCTGTTATCTTATACTTAAAAATTCTTTGAAAGTTAAAAGAATCTCCAACTCGTAAGCTTCTTATTAAACCTCTTCTTTTATATTGTAGATTCTCATGGACAGCAACTTGGAAGACAAATATTCAATTGATACTGAAATAAAATACAATCCTCTAGAACGTATCAAT
>JAAFKI010000161.1 GCA_021399345.1 Candidatus Heimdallarchaeota archaeon | reverse complement strand
GAGCAAAAAAGATTTAAAGTGTCTTTTTTTCTGCAATTTGAAGTTCAATGAGTGTCAGATACGATAAAGATACAAGAAAAGCTTTCTTCAAACAACTTGGAAAGGGTTTAGGAGGAGCATCAATCCTATTGATATTAATGGGATTTTGGCTTGGTTGGGATGGATTCTACTATTGGTTCTATAACAAACTCGTTAATATTCCAAAAGAAGAGAGAGTTGGAGATCCACTTTTGATTATCTGGTTGTTAATAATGTTTCCACTTTTGGCATGCGGAATTGCTATGTTGATATCTGGTGGAATAAATGCATACAAACTAGCAGTACCTGCTAAAGAAAAAGATTGAGTTCTTTTTCCCAATTTTCCTTCTTAAACAGAAAAAATGATATGTCTATGATTTGATTCTATCATACGGTCATATGAACAATTTCTTTCCTAGAGTTTCATTGCTG
Organism: Candidatus Heimdallarchaeota archaeon; assembly: GCA_021399345.1. Taxonomy (GTDB): domain Archaea; phylum Asgardarchaeota; class Heimdallarchaeia; order Heimdallarchaeales; family Heimdallarchaeaceae; genus UBA460. The sequence goes on along the minus strand of JAAFKI010000161.1, from coordinate 5,265 downwards.
GATAGCTAACTCTAAGAGGGTAAACCACATACCCTCCTACCCCGCCCCACACATCTTGGAGGAAGTGCTTGCGGATCGCCTTTAAGTAGAATATTGAATGCAGCATTGACATCTGCATTAATCAGAACACCTGTACCAGAACTGAACAAACCACGTTTTACTCTCTTACCTCGGTATTTTGTATATTTCTGAGGAAATTCATTATCAAGAAAACTACATTTAGAGGTATAAGATTCTTCAACCAACTCAACTGTTATTCCTCTCTCCTCAGCTTTATAGCTAAGCAAAGCTATTAGCCTATTAAAAGGTACTATAACAAATAGCTGAGTGGTTTTTTTTCTCAATTTCAATTGTTGTTTCCACAGAGGGTTATATCCAATATAAATTGTATGTAATCCTCTCTCGTCACACAAATCAACAATGAACCTGCTGACTTTATGTAGCCAATCTTTCATTTTCCATCGCCACAGCTGACGAAGGTGATGAAAACTTTTACCATAGATCAGTTTATTCTTTTGCTTTAATTGCACTCTTTGTTGTTCTGCATATTGCTGTTGCATTCTTTTTACTTCTTTGAGATAATACTGTGTTAGTGACTTTATCCCCCTTCCCTCATCCTTGATGACAATCGGTTTGTTGCCGATGTTATCCACGAAAGTGATGAGGTTGGTCAACCCCAAATCGATAGCGCATTTTCTAGATGGAAATTTCTTCCTAAGCTTGTGAAGAGACTTGAAATAAACAATTTCAACTGTATATCCCACTCCTCGAGGGATGATCCTCACTTCCCGTAAGTCATTATTCGCTGTTAATCGGGTTTTTATAGTGAAATTTACCTTCTTCGGTAATTTTAACCATCCATTGACAATTCTCACCTGTTGATTGCTGAAAATAGCAACAGTTTCAGCTTTAGGTCGTTTAAAATGAGGAGAACAAGGTTTACTGAGAAACTTCTTAGGATTCTTTTTCCATTCCTTCATTGCCTGGAAAAAGGCTTTCCAGTTTCTAGTAAGAAGTTTAAGTGTGTGTTGAGCTGTATGAGCTGGTAGTATTTTGTAACATTCTTCTCCTTTCAAGGTTCGATCAAGATCGTTAAAAGAAGGAAAGTTTCTCTTTTCCTTATTCTGCTCTTTGATTAGAAAGTTTGCTCGATTATAGAGATTCTTAGTCTGATGGCAAAGTCTACTTAATTCCTTATTGAACTTCACTTCCATCAGTTCTGTTCTTAAGACCTTAACCATAGTATTCTTATTTATATTTGCTTATTTAAACTCAGAAGAAAATTAATATGTCTGTGCTATAACATAACTTAATGAAAGAATATATCGACAAAGAATTGGGAATCAATGATTACTGTTTTGGGTGTGGAGAATCCAATCCTATTGGAGCTAAATTAAACTTCTACAAGATTTCAGAAAAATCCTTAGGAGCAGATTTTGAGGTACCAGACACATGGGGTGGATGGGGTAAAATCGCTCACGGAGGTTTACAAACTGTCCTTCTAGATGAAGTAAGTGGTTGGACCATGATTACTCTATTAGAAAAAACAGGGTTAACAGTAAAAGTAGAAATGAACTTTCTAAAACCTGTTTACGTTGAAGATAAAATTAAAATTGTGGGAGAAATACAAAAAGTAGAAGGGAGAGATATATTCATTCAAGGTTATATTCATGATTCAGTCGGAGATATCTGTACAAAAGGCCTATTTACCTTTAAGGAAGTAAAAAAAGAAAAAATTGAAAACTTAGCAGATATTAAATTTAGCAGCTAGTGTGTTCTATAGCCTCGACTGGACAAGCCCCTACACAGGCACAACACTCGATACAGTCATCGGCATTTGGTGCAGTTGATTTGCCATCTACTAGTACAAACACATCAGAGGGACAGACATCAACGCAATCTCCAGCTCCAACGCATTTATCATGATCAATTTTTATTGTCCAATCATCAGAAACATATTCTTTAATTGACATTACTATCAAGATGTGAATACATTGCTTATGTTTATATTTTTTTCCCTAAAAAAGAAAAGAAAAAAAGTTAACACTAAATACAGCTACAAGATAACGTATAATGGGTCAAACTTGATTATAGCTAGTATTGTAATTACTAATTGAGCAACAGAAAGCACAAGAATCACATAGAGAAGTATTTTTGATATAGGTAGAGTAAATTCTTCTTTTCCTTTTTTGATGAAATATGTGTGAATTGAAAATGCAAAGATACCTCCTGCACACAAAAGTATTGATACAACCATACCAGTTCGGGAAGGAACATATAAAGTAACTAAACCCAGAAAAATCAATGCAAGTATTGGTATATGTAAGATAATGAATCCAGTTATCCCTCCTTTCATTTTGAACAACTCCCACTCCTTCCAATAAGCAGATTCAATCTCATGTAGAATTAGAAATATAGCATTTACTGAATAAATACAGAATAACGCCTGTAACATGCCTGTAAATTGTAGATAATAATTTAAATATTTATCCTCCAAATCCGAAAAGTTATTTATCTTTTATAATATAGTTTAATCATGTCATTTGAAGGGAAAACAGTTATTGTTACCGGTTCAAGCTCTGGAATAGGTCTTGCTACTGCAAGGGTTTTCAAGAAGGAGAAGGCTAATGTGTTGCTGGTCGCAAGATCCAAAGAAAGATTGAAGGAAATTTCAGAAGAAATAGATGCAAAATATATCGCAATTGACATAACTGCTAAAGCAGCTGCAGAGCAAATAATAGGGGAAACAATTCTGGAATGGAATAAAATTGATATCTTAGTTAATGCAGCAGGTATTATTGAAACTGGAAGCATTATGAATACATCAATTGATGATTTCGACAGAATGATGGATGTGAATCTAAGATCTGTTTTTGTGCTCATGCAAACAGCTATTCCTTTCCTCAAAGAGAGCAAAGGTAACATTGTCAATGTTTCAAGTGTAACCGGTTTAAGGGCCTTTCCAGGTGTTTTATCATATTGTGTTAGTAAGGCAGCAGTTGATCACTTAACTAGATGTTCAGCTCTTGAATTAGCACCTTTTGGGGTTAGAGTAAATGCTGTGAATCCTGGAGTTGTTGTAACTAATCTTCATAGGGCTAGTGGTATGAATGAAGAGCAATATAGCAATTTTCTAGAACATAGTAAAGAAACTCATCCTCTTGGGAGAGTTGGTACACCTACAGAAATAGCAGATTTGATATTATTCTTAGCTTCCGAAAAAGCTCTTTGGATAACAGGGGAAACCGTTAGTATAGACGGTGGGAGATTCCTAACCTGTTTACGCTAACTTAAATGATATTTTTCTCCTAATCCCTGTAGAAGTACATCTCCATGGAACGAACTGAATTCAGCTGGTTTTTCTGTGTGAACAGGAATAATTTTCTTAGGTTTGAGCTGATTCACCATTTCTTGAATTTCATACCCTGAAGCATGACCAGAGCAATGAAGTTGTATATAGGGATAAAGACCAAAATGCTTAAGCCAGTTATCAACTTTTATCTGATCCAATTCCATTTCTTCATCAACAGGTTCGGTTATAGATCTAATGTAAATTGATTCTTCAGGAGGTTTAATATCAAAAAGATATTTTAATTCAAAAAAATCACATCTGAAAATATACTTTTCTGGATTGCTATGAATTTCATCAGCTGTTACACTATTGTCTTGCTCAATGAATTGGTTTTCCCAACTATGATAATCTTGCATTTGTATTTCCATAGGATAATTCATATCATTAATAACACCCCAACCTTTCCTTGGAACGAAGATTTTCACCTCATCTAATCTTGGTACATGTGTAACACCATTTTCCTCTAATGTTTTGAGAGTATAGGCTTGTCTCATATTAATTACCAAGGAACGATCTGTATGTTTTGCTCCTTCTATGAAAGAACGCATCCTATCTGTATCTCTTACGGGAAAATTAACGATTATTAAACCACGTACATTTTCTATTACGGAAAATAAATCTTGCTGAAGGTCCAGCTCCCCATAACTTTTGGTATCTTGAATGTTAGTCCCCTCACTGATGAGTATTTCTGGATCAAAAGCTGCTGCTTTTTCCACGAAGAATTGACTGAAATTTCCTTTTAGACCATGAAAACGTATATCACCTGTATAAACAATAGACCCTTCTGAGGTTTCTATTACAAAAGAATTAGATCCAGGGACAGAATGATCTACAGGAAAAGGATGAATGGTTATATCATCTATTTTGAATGTAGGCTTAAAGATATTGACTTCTCTTGGTATAATTGAGCTTCTGTCTTTAACAGTCTTTGTTGAATCACGTTTACTCTCTCTGATTTTGAAAGACTCCTTGATTCTAGTATATTCATGAAAACCATATGATGATTCCTCAAAAACCTGCAAAATCGCTTTACATCCAGGAGAACAATATGCTGGAATATCAGGACGAACATAGGAAAGAAATCCTGCATGATCTAAATGAGGATGTGAAAGAATAACTCCATCATATTTTGGCTCAGGATTACTTTCCCGAAACCGTTTTTCATAGTCTTGTCTGTAAAGCCCAGTAAGATTAGGGAGCAATCCTAAATCCATATAGTCACTAAGAATACTGTGTCTTCTTGGTTGGAGATAGTGAGAAAAGAAATCGCCATATTTTCCGAAGCTTAATCCAAAATCAAAGAAGAGCTTTGTATCCCCATCTTCTATAAGGATTTTATTCCCACCAATTTCTTCAACAGCACCATGGAGAGTAATTGAAGTCATATCTACTAAACATATATTATTTGGCTTTTAAAAGGTGTGCACAAAAAGATTAGAGTTCTTTGCTAGCTGGAAGTTTAAACAGAGAGTAAAAGTTGGAAAACAATGAAAGCCATGGAGTGTGACACTAATCATGGTAAATAGAAAGATTTTCTACTATATAAAAAAACACTATAAAAGTAACTATATAAAAGTGGTTGAGATAAAATATATATGTTTACAAAACTTGGAGTTTTTTGGAAGAAAAACAGAGGAATTATTATCCATATAATAAGAATGCTTTTTCTACTCCAAACAATAGCTTATATTGTGATTGCAATAGTCTTTCTTATTAAAGGTGATCCTATCTATGGAACTATATTTTTCTCAGCAGCTTTTGTATCAGGCACTTTAACTTTCGCATTAGTTAAATTTAGCTCTGGTATTCTACTTTAATTCTCGCAAGTTTTGAATGTTTTAATATCCTCTTTCTCAAAATAACTTCAATGAAGGTTATTAAATATCCAAATTGTGAAGAACTTAATGAAGATT
>JAAFKI010000016.1 GCA_021399345.1 Candidatus Heimdallarchaeota archaeon | reverse complement strand
TCTTTGGGTTTTGAATGGGCATAACCAAGTCGAAGTAAATCTAAGGAAACATCCTTTATTTCTTCTAGTATCTCAGATAAAATTCCGGATAGATTTTCTCCTTCATGAATAATTCTCATAAACCTTTGTTGAAACTCTTCACTACTCATAATACTTTACTATTTCAACAACAAGTATTTTTCATTTTCGCTAGAACTATGAACATACAATTCTTACACTTCTAGATAAGTGGGTGATGGATTATCAGATATGGTAAACTTCAAGGTATACCATCCCCCTTCTAGTTGTTCAGAAAATTTTTTAAAATCAATTGTGCAAAAAATTGCACAGCCGAAACAAATAGGTAAAGAATGACTGATGAGTTATAATAGCAAGAAAGAACATAGTGTAGCTCTGGAGAGAGAAAGACTAACCAGACTGATGGAGGAGAGAGCAGTAATTGAAGAAATGATGAGGAACGATGATGATCATACTGCTCTCAGGAATGAGCTGTCTTCAGCTGATAGAAGAAAAATCCTCAAACCTGCTCGTAGTGGTCAGAGTGATGTCAAATATACTGCTGATGGCAGATCCTATTTTGATAATAAGAGATTTAGTTTAGACACAACTTATCTTGGTCCCAAATACGATGTAACGGAGATGTTAGAGTCTGAACAATTAGTTTTACGAGTTATGAAAGAACTTGAAGAACGAAAGAAGCTGATGAGTACTCCGATTGCTGAAGTTTACAAGGACATAATTAGTGGTGACGAACCTCCTAACAAGTATTTTGCTATCAGAAAAATGGGAAAGTTTTTGGAAGAAGAGGAATTTACTGCTGAAGAGATAGCTATGCTGAGAACATTGATGAGGAGAATAGTTAGGAAACATGAAGGTTCCAAGGAAGAATTATTGTTGTCTTTGTATGTGGAAGAAAAACTGTAAACCAGACTAAGTGAAGATATCACAATGAAAATGGGATATAATTGAAAACGCAACAAAATATCATATTTATAGAGATACAGACTACATATGGAATGTAAACGAATTATCTCCTATTAACGTAACTGGTTTTAACTACTATTCGGACTCAATTACAGCAGATGGTTTTTATTTTTATACTATTGTAGCAAGCAACTTCTTTGTGAATAGCTCCCATTCTAATTGTGAATATGTTGAAGTAAAAATCTCTTCTCTTCAATCTCCTGAATTAGCAATAATAATTCCTAATCCTACTGATGTTGATACAATTTTCTTAGATTGGGATGATGTTGAAGGAGCAACTGAATATTATATCTACCGTTCAACATCTTACATCTGGTCTGTTGAAGGACTGATTTTGATTGATACAGTTGTCTCTAGTTCCTATATTGATACATTACTTGCTGAAGGAGATTATTTCTATGTGATTGTTGCAACTGATGGAATTACTAACAGTACTCATTCTAATTGTGAGTATGTTCATTACGAGGTTCCTCATCTAAGAGAGTTTGCTATAACAACAAGTTTACTTTTAGGAGTAATAGTTATCTCACTTTTCATCTTAAGAAGACGTAGAAAGAAGTGAGATATTTTTTTACTTTCTTTTTTTGAGACAATAATCTCATTCTAGATATTAATGAAATAGAAATCCATCAAAAAAATGACCATACCCAAAATCATCAAAACATACTTTAGTACCGTTATATAGAGGGTTATTGTTTTTTCTGTTTCTTCCTTTCTTTTCTTCTCTGCTTTTCTCTTTCTTTTCGTTCCACTTTATATTTCTTCAGCATTAATTTATCTAATTGTTCATCTGTTAAGTCGGGGGGTGTTACAAGCGGTTCAGGATTTTCTATTAACTCCTTCATTAACTGAATTGTTGGTCCAGTATAACTTCCTGAAGCTATACGATCATCAATACTAACTTTCATTTCCATCACTTTGCGAACATCTACTTTTTCTGTTTCTTGATCAACAACTTGTGCTTTGAACATTTTTCCAAATGTTATCAGAATCCCTGTTGTCCCATATTCAAAGAGATGGTGATAGATTGCTGGTACTCCTATTGATCCCAGATGAGCCAGAAATATTGTTGACCACATGGGTATATCTTTAGTCATTGCATGAATTGGCTTATTGTGTTCATCTGTCCATCTTAAGAACCAGAAGAGAAATCTGATAAAGAATCTTGGCATTTTTCTAGTTAGATTTACATCTTGCTCGTTTTTATTTACACCATATTTAGCTTCATTTATTTCTTTGCTAACAATCTTCTGAACAGTTGCCAGAGTATCAAAAGGGTCAAACTCTATCATAGCATTAATCTCTTCCCCACCCTCAATTTTGTCTTTTTTAACTACAAATGAAATAACAATCCTATTCCTTTGCCACAACCTTCTTCCAGAAACGAATCTATTGATTTTAGGTCGTAAGGTTATTGCTCTAATTGCAGCTGTAAGGTAGATCTGGAAAAGAGTTAATTTGTCATCTTCGCTCTTATCTTTATTATACTTCTCTAGAAATTCTAAAGTTCGAGTAAGGTCTACTTGAGTTCCATAAAGTAATTCACTCTGTGTTTTCTTACGCATAAGAAGGAATTCTATTTCATGGAACTTGGTTGTCTTTACTAGTTCAGCATCAGGTCTTCGTGGCATGTTGGTCACTTCCTCTATTAGGTTTCATTGGTATTTTTTCAAATTTAGGTAGAGCGGTTTTTAACTTTTTCCAGAATAGTAATTAGTTTTATTAAGAAATGCAAATTCAAAAAACTCTAAGAGAAGGTATCGTAGACAGTTCGTTTATTTTTTCTCCAGCCCATAAAAGCTCCAGTAATATCTTGTTCAACAAGTAAGTTTACATTGATTCTTAGTTCACTGAAGTTGACAGCATTATGAAAATACTTCATGGATTGCTTTTAATAGTGTGCCTACAAATTTTATACAGCAAAACTACACAACAAATATTAGAAAAAAATATAGAGAGGTGAAAGTTTGAGTTCTAATTTAGATAAAGAAAGACCTACTGGAGTTAAACCACAACAAGTCGGAAGAACAGGTTTAGGACCAGGTGGAATGTGCAAATGTTCTTCTTGTGGTAATGTAATTCCTCATGAAAGAGGCACACCTTGTTCAAAAAAACCATGTCCTAAGTGCGGTTCAGTAATGTATAGGGAATAAATTGTTTCAAGGCTTAATATCTTTCTCTAGATTCTTCATATGAAACAATAACATCTCCCTCTTTAGCTGACAATATATCTCCAAGCACTTCGCATTTAACTAAAAACAAGAAAAATATTCCTAGTTGTTT
>JAAFKI010000160.1 GCA_021399345.1 Candidatus Heimdallarchaeota archaeon | reverse complement strand
CTTGAAGATGAAGAGAAACTAAAAGAGAAAAAGAAATGGAAAAAGTCATTTCAAGATATTGTTTATTCCATCATAATTTGATGCTTTAGCTCCATAAAGGAAATCGGCTTGAAAACCCTCATGAGGTGCTGAAACTTGCATTTTAAATGTTTGATCATTGACAAAGATCTTATGGATTGATGGATCATTGAGTAGTCTTTTAGCTTTTTGAGGATTATCGGAAAGATAAGACAAAGATAATGAGTCTGCTACTAGTTCTTCAGCTAAATAATCATCAGGTTTGCAGATAGTCCCGAAAGCAAATGGGTATTCGTCAGTTCGCATCTGATGTTCTTCACTCAACTCTAAGAGAGTGGGCATGAAGAAAGCTAAATTTCCGTCGATATGTAAGAAACCTTCAGAGTCTCTGAAATTAGCTGTAACATCTTTAACACTTGTATCCATCCTACTTTGAATGAATTTATACAATCCTCTAGCCGCATCAGGATTCATAGCTGAAATCTCGGCTTTAGGATCCGTGGGATCTAAAGGTTCTAAGGAAGCAAGCTTTTCAGCAAGTTTATCTCTGAATTCTTCATATCTTTCAGGAGAATTGTAAATAATACCAGAAGCGTTTATACAACCCCTACCAGTGTCATAATTGATGCTCTGATAAGCTAGTTCAACAGATAGATCAAGAAGAGAAGGAGTCATGTTTTCTATTTCAACAAGAACCTTACTTCTTCCAGGTCCATAAGTTTTGATGCGACTATCATGTTCATAAGCTTTGAGAATCCATTCATTTCCGAAGATAATCCCTAAGTCAGATTTACGAACAATGGTATCGACAACGGAGTGGTCGGTAGTGAAGTGAAAGAGCGTCTCAGGAGGAAGACCTGCTTCCCATAAAGCCTTGCAGATTCTAAAAGAAGTAAAAGGTTCTGATGAAGATGCTCGGATAAGAGCAGGGATTTTGAACAATGGAATTAGTGTCCCCAATAAGCTCACCGCTGGGTGATTACCAGGGAGTGCAACTCCTACATTCTTTCCTCTTGGTGTCCAACCAAATCTTGTTCCCCCTCTAACATCTACGAAATTATCATAAATACCTAGATTACCTGTGGGACTGTTTGCCCGAAGAATCTTCTTCAATTCACTCTTTCTGAAAATATGCGGAATCATATTGAGTGCATTTCGCACGAATCGTATAGGCATACCTGTGCTAAGAGTAATTAGCTCGGACCATTCATCAACAGAAGTGTTAACCCCATTGATCAACATGTCATCCATGAAGATCTTTCCAGCTTCAGAATAAATATCAATAATATCATCTATAGGCATACTTTGAAGATGATGAAAACTCCCCTTATTGATTGGTAAAGCCATCTGCACCAATATTTCTGGTGCTATAGAGACTTCCAATAAATTCTCATCGTGGATGCCTTTGATTGTTTTTTTACTTTGAGAAAGATATTCTTCCCCATTTTTCAATAATGGTAATGTACTAATAGCCATGTCTGTCGTACTCTTAGTTTTAATTTCATATTTAAACTCGAGAATAATTTGAGAACATGCCTTACTTAACTAAATCTGTCTTTAACTTGGGAATTTTTAGTTTTCAGCGATTTTCTTTCTTTTTCTCTTTTTTCTGTAAGTAAAGCCATTTTTTTCGATAATACTTAAATATTTTAAATTGTTTTCTGAAGCTATTATGAAAAGGAAAGGGTGTATTTTAGTGTGTATACTTTTAGTAATTACATCATCCTCTATTGGTATTTATTCTCAAGAAAAAACAGATAATAAATTAAGTATTGAAGGTGCTTCTAATCCTGTTGATACTAGTTTAAATTACTATGTTCCAACTGATTTCACTTGGACTGATGTTACCAAAATAAACACAGACGAATCAGCACTGAATGAAACTACTTCTGATGATTTTTTTGAATATTCAATATCTGATTCATCAATCTATATCCATGAATTGGATACTTACCAGTGCTGGTTTGGTGTATATGCAACCATCCCAGTGACAAATGATTGTGTCCATTTTTCTTGTGATATCAGAACAACTACTGGCCACAACGATGTAAGAAATGGAAATATCAGATTTTACGATCCTTTGACTCTTCTACCTATTAAAAATGTTCCAAGATTTTACAACGGAATTGATCAAGTTAATTTAGATAGTGGATGGGATCATTTGGGAGGAAAGGTAGCTCTACCTGGATATACAGAAGTTATCGTATTTTTTTACATAAGTGATAGTTATATCGCTGATTGGAGTCTACAATTTTGGATAAATAATTTCAAGATCTACACCAATGAAGAATCAGACGTCAGTCAGAGTTTACATTCACCTATCCCACTGAATTATTACGATTGGCATTTTGGTACATTTACAAAAAAGTCTTGGGCAAGTCCAAATCCCTCACTCACTGAAATTAGTGGAGGTGATTTTGCCTATAATGTTAATAGCTCACACCTAATTTTTCAAGAGACAGGTACTGGAACATATGATTGCCATGCTGGAGCTTATTCACTAATTCCCGTTAACCAAAATTTTATATCTTTTTCATTTGAAGGTAAGGTTTATTCGGATACTTCTCTATCAACGAATCTAGCTGTTAGAGTATTTGACCCTGTTACCAAAGCTAGATTATTTCCTCATCCTGAAATAATTCACACTGGATTTAGTGGGGTAGAAGTAGGGTTTGACTACTTTGAATTCAATTGGACTATAAGTGGGTATGATGAAGTGCTTCTGTTGTTCTTCTATATTGATGGAGATGTAGAGAATTTTAATAACACCTTCTGGGTTCGTAATTTTAGACATGAAATACCTATTGAATATGATGATCAATCTCCACTGATTACGGGTTCTGATGATTTTACTGTAGAATCTGGTACATTTGGTAATTTCGTTAATTGGACTGTTATAGATGATAATCCTGACATTTATGAGATTTACAGAAATGATTATTTATTAGATTCAGATACATGGGATAGTTCCGAGGACATTTCAATTAATATCGATTATCTTGCTGATGGTATCCACAATTATACAATTATTGTATACGATACTTATGGGAATTATGCAAAAGATACGGTTTTAGTCACAGTAATTGCTTACTTTGAATCGAGCTATCCATTTGCTATACTAACAATTCTTGTTCTCGGAATTTGTATTATTTCTACGGTCACAAGAAGGAAAAGAAAAAAAGAAGTTTGATAACTTGAAAAATAACATTAAGCTAAACCATGAATTGCTGAACCTATAGCTCCTAATAATTGCGGTTCATCTGGGACTTTAACCTTCAAATTAGATATTTTATTGAACATTTTTACCAGTGATTCACTTTTTGCTACTCCTCCTGAAAGAACGATAGGTTGTTCGATTCGAAGGCTAGTGGCCATTGATAGAACTCTTTTTGCAATGAATTCGTAAGATCCTTGAATAATCTCCGCTGCTGTAGAACCTTGGGATAGAAGGTTGATTACTTCTGTCTGAGCAAATACTGCACAAGTCTTTGAGAGAGATTCAAACCGTCTTGCTTTCTTAGCTACATTAGACATTTCTTCTATTGGTATCTCCAAAACCTTTGAGATTAGTTCCAAAAATCGACCAGTACCTGCTGCACACTTGTCATTCAGTTTGAAATCTTGCAACTTTCCTTCTTTGATCTTGATGGCTTTATTATCTTGACCACCAACATCAATCAAAGTTCTAACTCCTGGGAATAGATATTCAGCACCTAGAGTCATTGCTTTAATTTCAGTGATTTGACTCTTAGCAAATCGTGATCTTTCTCTTCCATAACCTGAAGAAACAACGTTAGCTATTTGATTTCTTTCCAGATTAGCTTTTTCTAAAACAGTGTTAAAGACTTGTTTTTCTGCTTCTATCATATTTGCTCCAGTCGGAATAATCTCATAGCTAAGTATTTCTTTCTCATAATTTAATACAGCAGCTTTAGTAGTAGTTGAACCAATATCTAACCCAATTACGAACATATGTGAATGCTACTATGGTGGCCTTTTAAAAACTTTTCAAAAACCGTTTCTATTCTCTTTGTTCAATTAATTCTAGAAGTGCTTCTAGTCTCATTTTAACTTGTTCCTCTCCAACATTTTTAATATTACAACTATCAGAATCTATCAGAACAACTGGATAATCTTCTTTCAAGTTTTCAACAATATAAGACGCTGCAGAGTTTAATTGATGACATCCCCACGAAGTCATGTAAACAATACCGTCGTACCGATGTTTCTTCAAACGTTTTTTTATTATATCTAATCTTTTCTCAATTGGTACATTTGAGTAAGCTGATAGATATTTTTCTGCAACTTCCTCAATAGGATCATTTCTTTTCGAAGGAGGAGGAACAGTACTTTCCATGAATTCTTGATAACCTATAAATGCATTATTTTCTGCTAAGAAATACTGCAGTTTTCTTAAGGGTATAATTGGATGTCCTATCCATGCAATACGTTTAGATGAATCGCCCATTTCTGGAAAATTTAGATAGTTGAAGTCTTTTATTGCTTTATCGAAATATTTCTCCACCCTCTCTAAACTTCCTACAAAATCAACCAAAACTGAAGAAATAGCTGTAAAATGGCCTTCATAAAGTTTTGTTGGAACATCTGCTTTAAGTTGCATAATTTGCTCGTATTTCTGATAAACCTCTCTATAACGAGAGTTAATTCTCCTCAATTCTTCCTTTTCAAACTTGAACCCTGTTTCTTTTTCACAAAACTCAATTAATCCATACAATTCATCTTTGAAATATTCAAACTTCTCTTTTTCTCCTGAATAATGTCGAGGGATATCTATAGCATAATATTTCGTTTTGAACATCTTTGACAGAATTCGTAATGAATGGTATTGATCTTCGCATCCTGTTGGTGTTCCACCCAAGATTATTTTTGCTTTTGGAAGTATATTTTGTGCAAATATCCCTACTGAAGCATGATGAAAACTGCATGAATCAGCCGATAATCCTACTTGGAAAGCTTTCTCAAATGCATCTGGTATTAACCCAGGTACTCTAGCGCAATTAATCCCAAATACCTCTGTAGTGAATGGTAGCAAGTTCATTGAATATAGGATTTCCACCGGATATACAAAAGGAACCCAAGCAACTCTATTTGAATTTCTGTAGCATTCTCTGATAAACTTACTGTATTGATTATAGATGATTCTATCTGATTTAATATTTGTTAACCATGAAGCTACTGTAGAAGCTGTAAAACTAACAGGTTTTATCATCAAATGCTTTAATGCGAATCGTAAGAATTTACTTGCATCCATCTTTTTACCTCCTGTCAATCAAACATTCCTTAAAAGCTTCAAGTCTTGTTTTAACTTGTTCAAAACCTAATCCTTCGCTCTCAAGTTCTATATCTAATATAGGTAAATCAAAATCTGGAATCTGTTTTATCAATGGTGCAAGAAATGTATACACATCACAGAATTTGTAATTTAAGATGATGATTCCTTCAATATTATTTTGTTCTACTACATTGTTAATTTCGTCTACCTCAAAATCAAGTGAAGACGGGTTAAACTTACCTTTAATCGTATTTTGAACAACAAAATCAATGTATGACTTCAAATCTTCAATTGAGGTTTCTTTAAGTTCTTGATACACAAAACCTAGTCCATTCTCAAATGTATCCTTCTTTATTTCGAATAACTCATCCATTTTTTCCAGAATTAAAATAATCTCTTCACTCCAAAATTCTCCCAATATTAAAATAGATGGCTTATCATTTTTTGATTTACTTTCTAAACTATTGCTGCTGATTTTCTTATCTATTTCATTCTTAATTTGTTGAAAAGATGCTGAATCCCGATCAAGAATTACATGCACTAGCGAGAGTACATCCATATATTTCATTTGATTTTTTATATGCACTTCTTTCAAATATTTTAGTAGATTCTGTCTGTCAATAATCTCTTGTTCCAGTTGATTTATTGAAACAGATTTTAATGATGAATCATTGTTAATGTAAACTTCAATTTGCTTTTCTAGATAAACTTGAGCATGTTTTCTACTGCTTCGTGGAATTTCTATAAAATCATGTTTGCAAATCTCATCTAACAACGAATGAAATCTATTTAGTTCTGAACAATGACTCAAAATTAACAGTTTGTCAGATTTATCTCTAATCTCAGGTACTATTGTGGTATAGATGTGTTTGCTGAGTTGACAATACTGTTGAGGAAGAAAATTAATTTCTTCGAAACTTCTTGACTCGCTAATATTCCATATATGTTTTACCTTATAATCAGCTAGTCTAATTATCTCATCAATTGGTGAGGAACTCAGGATAAATGAAATAGGTTTCATCAATAAAGCAAGCAACAAAGCTCATGCTAATATAAAAAACTTATACGTTCATCACAATTCTTTTTTCACTAAAACTATAAAAAGCGGTTTCAAAATTCTTCTACATGGAAAAAGTTATACCTTTGAATTTGGGTTTTACTAAAATTTATCTACTTAGAACTGATTCAGGCTACATTCAATTCGATACTGGTTCTAAACATAATGTGAAAAAATATTTAAGATTTTTAGATGATTATAATATTCTTCCAGAAGAGATCAAGCTGATAATAATAAATCATGCACATTTTGATCATACAGGTGCTTTAAAAACGATTCAGAAGCTTACAAACGCACAAGTTTTAGTCCATGAAAATGATGAAGAATTCTTAGTTAAAGGAATATCTGCAGAAGCTCAACCTCTAACTTTTCTAGCTAAAGTTCTAATATCGACAGTTCCAAAATCTTGGACAATATACGAACCTGTTGAACCTGATATTGTTATTCAAGACGAATATTCCCTCTATGATTTTGGTCTTAAAGCAAAGGTGATTCATACTCCTGGACATACATTAGGTACAGTTGCAGTCGTAACAGAAGAGGGTGATGCAATTATTGGCTGTTCAGCTCATGGTTTTCCTATTAGATTAAGATCTGGATTTCCTAGGGTTGCTATGGATGAAGAAAGCGTTTGGAAGAGCTGGGAAAGAATAATCGGCGAAGGAGCAGAGATGATATACATATCTCACGGTAAACCTTTCAGAGCAGAGAGAATAAAGAAGAAGTTAAGAAAAAGGCAATCAAAAATAGAGAAACAGACAAAAAAATAAAACTTGAGAGAGCTTTTTTTATTGTCCTAATTGTTGGAAATCCTCTTAGAACCATCTTGCCCAAAATATTTTATATGATAAATATTCCTAGCATATGAAATTAAATGAAGAGAAAGATAATTTGTACTCTGTTTATCGTCTTTTTTATTGGATTAGGTCAACAATTAAATTTGATTGAATCAGAACAGAAAATTGATTTAGGGATATACGATAAACCAAATTTCAGTTTCATATCTGCAGAAGATTTAGATTGGACTGCTGTGTCTATCGTAAGAGGTAATGATTATACTCTTTTGGACACAACTTCAGGGGATTCTTTCTCTTATTCAATTAATGATTCGTTGATAACAATTCAAGAAGGTCATTCAAACGATGCTTTCGTTGGTGTATATGCAACCGTTCCAGTAACAAATAATCATCTTGCATTTTCTTGTGAAATGAGGGTTACTGCTCAACATGTGGATGCCAGAAATGGTGTAATCAAACTTTATGATCCAGTCAGTCTGAGAAGAATGGATGTCACACCTATAATTGCATATCGAAAAGATAATACATATGATTCTGGTTACAATCACATTGGAATTAATTATACTATAACAGAATTCGATGAAGCAATCATGTTCATTTATTATTCTGATGGTTGGCTAGCTGATTGGAATCAGACTGTTTATGTTAAAGATTTACGAATTTACGGCGATGAAGAATTTCCTCTTTCTTGTATGCCTAAAAATATCCGACCGATAAATGAATATAATTGGACTGCAATAAACACAAACAATTGGAATTTTGGTTTATTACCTTCTCCCCCTTTGATTGATGAAGGAAGCATAGATTTTACTTTTGATGTAAATGAAACCTATCTACATATTCAAGAAATAGATTCTGGAACATATGATTCATTTTGTGGTGTTTATACTACAATTCCAGTAGTTAATCATACAGCTACTTTTTCCTTTGAAGGTAAAGCTAAAAGCAATTCTATTGATGTTACACCAAACCTAAAAATGGCTATATATAACAAATATACTTCAGAAATGATTCAAGGTATTCCAGATATTGGTTGTTGGAATGAAAATCTGACTGAAACAGAATTCAATTACTTTGAATTTTCTTTACTTGTACCAGGATATACTGAAGTGAATTTATTTTTCTTCTATAATGATGCATCAGCTCTAAACGATCAACATGAATTTTGGATTAAGAGCTTTAAAACCTATAATGCGTCTTTTGGAGATGCGCCAATAATTAAGACCTCTGGAGATGTTTCATTTTCTGAAGGAACTCTTGGTAATTACATCAGATGGACCATATTTGATGTTTCAACGGGAACATATGCTTTGTATAAAAACGATACTTTAACTTTTGATAATGACTGGGTGAGTGGAGAATTTATCTCAATAAATGTTGATGATTTAATTGAAGGAATTTACTTCTATACCATAGTGGCAACAAATACTTTTGGAAGTCAGACAGTAAGAATGGTATTCGTTTTGGTGACAGCACCTGAGGTAAAGGAGACAACCAATTTTTCCCTTTTGCACATTCTACTTTTTGTTTTATGTATGTTTATTCCTGTTGTTCTAAATAGAAGGAAGAAAAACAGCTAATCTCCTTTCCCTTTTATTTTTTTATAATTCTTAGAAATCAGAATCTTAATTTATTTACCTTCATTCCGCCTTTCTCTTTGCATACTCTTGTACTTCTTTATCTACTTGCTGAATTTTCTTTAAATTCCCACTACTTAACTCTTGACTGCTTATTGAAGAACTTTGAACAAAATACCCATGTTCTGATGAACTTTCATGGTCTTTTTTCTCTAATCCTTTAAATCTGCAATCTTGATAAGAATACTTTACATCTCCACTATAATATCCTGCAATTTTCTCTAGCATGACATATATTTTTCTACCAAATTTTTCTAAGTTAGCAAAGGCTTCATCAAAAGAAGTTGCTTTCTTAGAACCACTAGCCATAGTAGAGAAATTCTCGTTTTTATTTGTGTAAATCTCTACATATTGTTCAAAAACAATCTTTTCTCTCAAATATGTTTTCTCATCATACTCTCCACTGAAAAACACTTTCTCTGATGGGATATAAATATCAATTTCTTGAGTTAGAAGGACATTTGCGACTAAATAGGAGTTGTTGAAGATATACATATCTCCATTAATATGTTCTAAACCGAATTCTGGTGTTCCAAATATTTCTTGGATTTTTTCCTTTAACTCTTCTCTCTTAAAAATTTCACCGGATGACACATTTTATTGATGTTCTTTCAGTTTAAAAATTTTCATGTTAAATGGATGTTTTGTCTTAAACATTTTTACTTTAACAAAATTTAAGTAACAATCTACAAGCATTATAGTGTGATGGAACCTAAAGCTAAGAAAACATATATTATTCTTTCATTGATTTCAATCATACTTGGTGGAGTAGTTGTTATACTAGCCTTATTGGATTTTGATGAACCAGTACTTGTTGTGGTACCAACTGCTATTGGTGTTATGTTAATAGTTACTATTATGTGGGTTGTTTTTGTTAGGATAAGACAAAAAGAGAGAAAAGACTTTGTTTTGGCTAAGAAACATCGACCTTATGATCAAGACGTTGAGTATCAACCATATGATCCATCTAAAGCTCAGGCTTCTAAGGAAGCAATTTTTTGTGAATACTGTGAAGCTAGGATGGACCCATCTGAAACCGTTTGTAGCAGTTGTGGAAAGAATAAAGATAGATTTGCTGGAACAAAACTTAGTTGAGGGTTATTAAGTGGATTCTGTGTAAGCAACATGGCTAGATAAAGAATTTTGAAAATTTCCTCTAAGAAAGATTTATGCTAAACAGCGTTTCATATAGGATGATTTAATATATTATCACAATCATTAAAACCATATGTCTCCTAAAGATGCAATCGAATCTGAATTACAGAGATTGCATGACTTTGGATTTTTAATGGAAAATGAATCGATTTCAGATATAAGAAACGATTTGCATTCCTCAGAGATTTGGGCAGAAGTTTTTTGGAGAAGAAGAACAAATCATGCAAATAGATCTGACCCTGAGATGCAATTCATATTTGATAACAATCCAAAAACAATTCTAGAGATTGGTACAGCATATGGACGTGTTCTAAACAAGATTGCAGTAGAAAACGAAAAACAAGCTAAAAAAGCAAAATTATTTGGAATTGAGATTTGTAAACATTGTAAAAAATACTTCCAAGATTATTCAAAAACAAACTCACTACTAGAGGATTGTAACATTCTTTTTGATGATTTCTTCAAAACTGATGATGCTTTTCAGAGGCAATTTGATGTAATTCTATTACCGATGAATACATTCCCCAGTTTTCCTATTTCTATGTTGAAAGATCTATTCTTAGCTGTAGGGAAACACTTGAATCCTAATGGATTATGGCTCTTTTCAACCTACAAGCCAAAAACAACTGATAAGAAGTACAATTCGGAAAATTTACTAGAGAATCACAGTGGAGAGCTATTAGTAGAAATGAGTGAAGATATTATCGCTGGAGAACATTATCAATTTCCAGCAATTAAGAAGGACTATGGAATGCAAGCAATCACTTATTCCTCATATAACATACTAACTCGTGAATACAAATTAAAAGAGAGGGCTATTTTTAGAAATACAAGAGAGTTCATCAATCCTGATAATTTGAAGAAAATTATAGGGGACAATGATTTTCATATTGAATTCATCGACACCTCAAGTCATTCAGCTGTATATTGCTTATCAAGAAACTAGACAACTTCAATGTTCAATCAAATTCGTCACTGATCATTCCTTCATTTAAGGTGACTAAAAACCCTTTATAAGTGCTTAAGGTTCTGTTGATATATGATTATTAAGAAATATAGCTCTAAACTAATCGCAGTTGTTTTTGGAACTATTCTTCTTTTCGGTGTTTCTCCATTATTAAGTTCTGCGAGAATTACTGTTACTATTATAACTCCTAACCCATCTGAAATTGACAGAACTTGGGATGATTTGGATTTGCTTTATGACAATCATTTTCATAATTCATCAGAAGTGTATGAGGAAATTGAATATATTCATGATACTGTACCTGAACTTGTAGATTTGGAAGTTATTGGACAAACATATCTGGGAAAAGATATAATCTCATTACGAATAACTAATGAAAATCGACCCGTTCAGAAAGCAAAAACACTAGTGGTTTCGCATCATCATGGACGCGAACAGATTAGTATTGAAATTGCTTTGAGATTTGTTCTTTATCTCCTTAACAATTATCAAGAAAATGACACTATAACCGATTTTATTGATAATCAAGAAATCTATGTTATTCCCGCTCTAAATCTCGATTCGTTAGATCTTGTAATAAATGAAGACAATCACTGGTTAAGAAAGAATCTCCGTCCATGGGACGACGACAACGATGGTCTTTTTGAAGAAGATCGAGCTGAAGATGTTAGTGGGGACGGAATAGTTTCCTCTTTTGATGTTTTTGATAATACCAACCCATCTAATCCAATTTATCTCTACACTTATTATGAAGGCATAGATAATGATTTGGATGGACTGGTAAACGAAGATGATGTTGGCTATACAGACCTCAATCGTAACTATGATTCTTATTGGCGAGATGGAGTTGGATGGAGTCCTGATACCGAGTCTCAAGTATATCCCGGTCCTATACCTTTCTCTGAACCCGAAACACGAGCATTTCGTGATTTTGCTTTGAACCATAGTTTTGGAATGAGCTATTCTTTGCATTCAGGGATAAATGCGACATATTTCGCAGATGACGGATACGATTGGGCTGAACCAGATTTATACGGGAAAATGGTACAAGATTACTCAAAGATTCTCCCTCCATCGTATACAGAGATGTATACAGTATATGGTCAAAACACCTACCCAGAAGCTGCTTTAGCGGGAGGTTGGGACACATGGATGTATTTCGAGAGGGATTGTTTAGCTCCTATAACTTTTGAGCTTTACAGAAATTATTCCTCTATTGCTCTTGGAGCAGAAATCGTTGTTGAAGAAAACTCTACTCATTTGATTCTTGAGTGGAAATCTATCTACGATTACTTCAATCCTTACCCTCAGTACATTGATGCTCTTTGGTCTGATGTTCGTCCTGGTTTTGATTACTTACTTGATAATACTCCCAGATTAACCATTATCCCTGAAGTTCTTTCTGGCGGTTACAAATTAGATGACGAAGTAGAGCTTTCCTTTAATGTAACTAACTTAAGTCCTAGAATTAAAACCATGGATACTATTGATCTTTATACTTTTGATGGAACTCTTCTTGGTAATTCCTCTAGTATTAATGCTAATAGTAATAGTCTTCTTTCCTTCATCTTAACTTTACCTTATGATCTTGGAGAAGAAGTCTATGAAATTAAATTAGGTAACAATTTTACTGGTTATTACCATTTTGTTCTCGGAAGAAGTTCAGCTGCTGGATTAAGTATAGGTCCAACAATTCTGGGAGTTTTTAT
>JAAFKI010000159.1 GCA_021399345.1 Candidatus Heimdallarchaeota archaeon | reverse complement strand
TAAGACCGAATAAGTTTCATTACTTTCAAGTTTTGTTTTAACTCTTTTTTCCAGAGTTTCTGGTATTTTGAAAGATATTGGGAAGTATATTTCTCAGCTGTAACAGCATCACTAGCTACCTTCCCCGCAATTTGTGCAGCGATACCTCCAAAGATTACTCCACCACCAGTTGTTGGTTTTGTTTGACCTGCAGCATCACCAATAACAAGTACGTTGTCTGCATAGGTTTTCCTAATGTAGGAACCCAATGGAATTGCACCACTCATTCTTTTGTCAATTACTGCATTTTCTAATTTCTTCTTAGCAATTGGGTGATTTTTGATAAAGGAATTTAGAAAATCACTTGAGGGAACTGTGTTAGAGGCTAATCCTACCTTAGCTATTCTGTCATTTAACGGGATAATCCAAGCAAAAAAACCAGGCGCATATTTTTGATCTTGATAGACCTCTACAAACTCTGGATCTATATCCCTCAAATTTTTCATTACATACATAGATGAAAACACAATTGATTTCCTTGAAGGTACAGGAAGGTTAACTTGTTTGTTTAGTCTTGGAAATCTTCCTTCTGCAAGTATTGTGATATTGCATTTGACACCTTGAGATGGAGCTTTTTTACCCATTTTCAGAACAATTGAATTGTTCTCTCTATGAATAGCCATGATACGGGATGAGGTTTCAACAGAAACACCTTTGTCAAGTGCTTCTTGAAACAGAAACTGATTGAACCTTGCCCGATTAACAACTAAAGCTGTAGGTTTTTTCTTTGAAACAAATAGAGTCTGACCTGAAGGTGAAAAAATTATTGTCCCTTTAACTTGCGCATTTTGAACTACTTCAGGAGGTAAATGACTTAGTTGTAGTTGTTCTAATCCATCTATACTTAATAAGCCAGCACAGTGTTCATGTACTCCAATCTGATCTTTAGATTCATATAGGGCAACATCCTTCCCTTTTTCAGCAGCTGTTCTAGCAGCTATTAATCCAGATGGTCCTCCGCCTATTACAACAATATCTGTTTCTCTCATGGCTTTAAGATAGGTTAAAGAACATTATTGAAAAATTATATGGTTAGAGAGTTGTGAAGCTGAATGCATTTGAATCTTAAGCAGTATTTGTTCCAACAATTATTCTATCCACACTAAGATTTTTTGCTGTTTTTTGATTTTCCTTTTTTATGTAGCTATCCAGTTTTTTAGAATCGAAAGTACTATCGAATCTTGTCTGCATCTTTGTTTTCATAACAAGTAATATCTTTCCGCAATTTGAGCAAATAATTTCTGTTGATGAGAAATTGAGATTAACGGCATCGAAGATTTGCATAAATTCCTTGCATCTTGAGCAATATACTGAATTTATCTCATATAACATTTTATCACCTTCTTATAACTCCTGATGCTAAATTCCTAATACAAAATATTCTAGATTTATTTAAAAAACAAGTATTATATAGAGGGATATGTGGAGGATATGATTTCTTTATAAATTCTTTATATATGAACACCACTTTTACTGATTTTTTGACACTTTGTTTGAATAAACTTTCTGTTTATCTTTTAACCGTTTTATCCGAAGAAGACCTTCATAATACCAGCTTACGACTGTTCTATTCATATATTTCATAGCTCTTTGATGTGTGTTTCCTTCATCATCTTCTCGATTGAGAATTATGTGTTTATCAGTAAAGAAAAGGACGATTTCTTCCTTCATACTGGTTCTTTCAAAACGAATTATGCTGCATTTCTCTTTTTCTCCTTTATCGATACGATATCGAAATGCTTTCGAGCCATGAACCAGAAGGAAATCTTCAATTGATATAATTAGTTCTCCATTAAGCATGAATTCAATTTGCTCATCCTCTTTGTTGATAGTTTGAAAATCATGCTTTATTACATCAATATCTACTAGTTGCTCAATGAGTTGACTCTCAACAACAGCTCCTCGATCCTCAAATAACTCCCACGGTTTATTCGAAAGAGGTAAGCTTATGCTGTCAGTTTTATAATAATAGACTGATTCAGTTTGAGGACTGTAGGTGATTTTAGTAACACCAGCAGGATAGACTTTTTCCTTTAAATTGGGCGTGATTTGGTTGCTGGATTCTTCAAAAACAGATTCACATGCCTTCAAATAACCCTTAGTAATATCAATTTGTTCATAACCTAAAGCTCCTTCTTTTAGTTTATTCTCTAAGCTATTCAGATTACATCACCAATGGCATTTTGATTGAAACGTTTTTTGTAAGTATAGCTTTAATTTGATTAATAAACACACAAATTATCTAGCTATCTATATTATTCACCGAATTTTCAATAAAAGAGATAGGTATCACCTACGCAATATCTGAAAAATAGAGTTTTGTAAATCAGTTGAAAGAAAACAAAGTCAAATGAATGAGTGAAAGAGAAACTCATTTTTTCTAATTTTTTTCTTACTAGTCAAGCTTCAGAAAAATCTACCTAAAGGCTCTACAGATGTTAGAGGAGCTTAAGAGAGTAAATGCTCATTGTACAGTATTCTGTAAGTTATATTTGAAAACATTTATATATATCTTTGTGAAAGATAACTTACAGAAATATGGAAGTCATCCATAAGAATGTAAATAATCAACAAGGTGTTAGCAATGAATTATGAAGAAACCATGAAAAGTTTGGATCAAGAGATCCGCAGATTAAAGGGAGAATTAAGCGATTTAGAGAGAGCCAGAAGATTAGTCAAAAGGAAGAATATTGATACTCAAGTTATTTGGTGACCCATGTGAATAAAAACTCTACAAGAAAATTTGAAGATGATTCCTTTTATGATTGTTATTCTAAATTCAGAGTATCAATGAAGGAATTTGCTAACAATCTAAAAGAATCGCTCAAAGAAATGACGGATGATCTCAAGGACGATTTATCTGACTTCCGCGAAGAAATCCAAGATTTAGTTGAGTCCAACTTTGAATCCGTCAGAGGGAGGGATTCTTATGATCATAATTAAGGTGATAAAAAATGTCAAAAGATGAAGAAATGGAAGAATTAAGGGACGAAATTGAAGAGCTAAAATCTTTAATCAAAAATTTGTCCAAATCACAAGCTGAAGCTTACAAGGATTTTGATACTTCAGCTCAAGAGGAAGAGGAAAAAGAACAAAGACTAAATGCTAAAATCCAACGGGATTTAGAAAGAGCTAATAGGAGACAAGAAAGAGAAAAGCGCGGACATACTGCAGATCCTAGACCAAGACCTAGACCTGCAGTAAAACCTAGACCT
>JAAFKI010000158.1 GCA_021399345.1 Candidatus Heimdallarchaeota archaeon | reverse complement strand
CGAGCAGGATTCGATCCTGCGTCTACGGAGCCACAATCCGCAATTCTGCCGTTAAACTATCGGGGCCGTATATTCATCTTATTAGTTAGTTTTAAAAATTTTTTTACATGGTTGAAGTTTTTAACAGCTATACTTTTGAATGGTAATTATTACAAATATTTAATGAGTTCGGGAAAGATAATAGTACAACTTCATAACTTCAGCAGTATAAATCATTGTAGAGAGTTTGTTAAAATTGCGCTTAATTTAGGAGCTAGAGACATAATTCTATCTAAAGCAACAGGTACAGCTGCAACTACTGGAATTCCTATAGCACAAAAACTTGCTCATGCCCAACAAGCAAATCTCCTCTATTTACAAGGAATTGATGACACTATTGAATTATTAAACCCTGATGAAATCTTTCTTTTTATTAAGAAACCATTTTCAAAGGAGAGTTTTAATCCAGAAGAAGTAATAAAATCATATAATTCTGGCAAAAATATTTTGCTTATTTTCGGAGGTTCAGACCCTGGACTTACTAAACAAGAGCTGGAAAAGGGAACAGCGGTTTATTTTGAAAGACTGAATGAACTAGGATGTTTAGGAGAAATTACTTTAGTTTTGTATCTATTGAGAAACCTGATAGAAGAAAGATAAAATCCCCAATTTCTAATCACTAATCTTGAGGAAAGATTTTTAATTTTATTCTGTGAGAGATTACCTTAGTTTATTTTAGTAAATAAAATAATTAACTGGTGAACTTATGAATAAAAAATTAACTGTTTTAACCGTATTATTAGGTTGTATCCTTCTAATTCCCTCAACAACTTCTGCTGATTTACCTACAGGTATAATGAAGTATGCAAATGAAGTTATCCCAGATGCAGAATATAAATGGGAAGTGACAACGCTTGAATCAGGAGGAGCAATTATTGAGATGTTTCCAACTGATATACACGTGGGAAATGCTCAATTAGCTGAAGGTGATGAAGTTAAACTTATTGTACTTGAAGATCCTGATGAGACCTCAGATATATGGTATGACATCTTTGTAAATGATGACAGGGTTACTACCCCTGACGATATATGGATTGGATATTTGGAGTCTTATGGTCTGTACAATTCATTTATCACTCCTGTTTCTTATACGAACAATTCTGGCACTTATAATCTGTATGAACAGATGTTCGAGGAACTAGACCAAGTAGATGCCACATATGAGGATGTAACTGGCGTTTTCAGTTACCAAATTGAATTTTTAGTACAATATTCAATCTTAGGTGATATTTTCAAGACAACATATTCTGAGGACGTATATTTTACTGATGGGTCCGGAATAACTGAAGTATTACTTGTTCTTGAAACAACATTTAATACACAAACCGGTGTGTTAGAAACTAGTAGGATAGATTTTGAATATTCAAGTAACATGTATGGTTATGATAAAACTGCTTTTCTGCACTTTCTATTAGAAAGTAAAAGTAGCGGCATTCCATTTGACTGGATGTTTGGTTTTCTCAGCATAAGCGTGATTGCTGCAATAATAACGCTAATTCGAAGAAAAAGGAGATAATAATCTTCTTAATCTGTTTTTATCAAAACTAGATGATGTCAGCTTCTCCAATCATAAGTCTAGTGAGATCAGCGAAGGCTTTTTCTGCATTAGTACCATTTTTAGCTGAAGTAAAAAGAAATTCTGTATTTTTGTAATCCTTCACAATTTGCTTCATATCTTCTTCTGTTACTTGTGTTTCCTTTAAATCACATTTGTTTGCTAGAAAGATGATAGGACGATCCCCAACTTCTTTTCGGAAAGATTCAACCCAAGAGGACAGGTTGTTATAACTGTCAATATTAGAAACATCACAAATGGCTAAAGCTCCTTTGCTTCCAAAGAAGTATTTACTTCTTATTTGTCTGAAAACTTCTTGTCCCCCAATATCCCAAATCGCTAGTGTTACATGATTAGTAAGGTATTCTAGTTCTTTTTTCATTATAGTTGTACCAAGAGTAATTTTGTATGATGGATCGAACATATTTGTGACGAATCGTCTAACTAGAGAGGTCTTCCCCACCCT
>JAAFKI010000157.1 GCA_021399345.1 Candidatus Heimdallarchaeota archaeon | reverse complement strand
TAATCATAGATATCACCTATAAATACCATTTCATCTTATATTAATCAAAAATTCCGCTCCATATTCATTGAAAAATCATCTCTCGTATTGTATAATAAAGAGAGAAACCGTAAGGAGAAATTGATGAATTATTTAGATGGATTAAACGTAAAACAGAAAGAAGCTGCCTTGCACGACAAAGGTCCTATATTAGTTATAGCAGGCGCTGGAACTGGTAAAACCAAAGTGTTAACAAGTAGAATTGCAAATTTAATTGATACAGAAAAAGCCAATCCATATGAGATATTGGCTATAACATTTACAAATAAAGCTGCCAAGGAAATGAAAACCAGAATTTCCGCACTACTTCATACTGAAGTAGATAGAATGTGGGTAGGTACATTTCACTCAATATGCGTAAGAATTTTGAGAAAATACATATCCGTATTGGGTTATAACAACAACTTCACAATATATGATACAACTGACCAAAAGAATTTAATAAAAAAAGTCATAAAAGAAATGGCTGTAGATCCTAAGAGATTTCCACCAAATCAAATAAAATCAAATATTAGCAGACTCAAAAATGCTGAGATTTCTCCAGATGAATACATTAGCAAGAATTACTCTATCTATGATAGAAGAACTATAGGTGAAATTTATGGAAAATATGAGAAAGAACTAAGACGCAACAATGCATTAGATTTTGATGATCTTCTCATAAAGGCGCTCGACTGTCTAAGAAAAGATGATAGTATCGCTGCCTACTACAGAGAAAAATTCAAATATATTTTAGTTGATGAATATCAGGATACAAACAACATACAGTATCAACTAGTTAAATACCTAGCCAAAAGAAAGAATGCACCATCAAATCTATTTGTAGTAGGTGATGATGATCAATCAATCTACGGATGGAGAGGCGCCGACATAGGCAATATTCTAAACTTCGAAAAAGATTTCGAGAATTCTAAATTGATAAGATTAGAGAGAAATTACAGATCTACATCAACTATTTTAGATGCTGCCAATGCGGTAATTAAGAACAATGTAAACAGAAAAGGAAAAGAGTTATACACAGAAGATAACAAGGGTAATCTCATTACTATAATGAAAAACAACAATGAGAAAGAAGAAGCATACAATATAGCTCATGTTATAAGTCACGAAACTAATAAATCTGATGTTGACTATTCAGATTTTGCAATATTATACAGAACAAATTCACAATCGCGTGCACTCGAAGAAGGGCTCATTAAACTCGGCATCCCTTATAAAATAGTCGGCGGACTTAAATTCTACGGACGTAAAGAAATCAAGGACATCATGGCCTATATCATTTTGCTCCAAAATCCAACAGATGACATAAATTTTTTACGAGTTATAAATACACCTACTAGAAAAATAGGTCTTAAAAGTGTTGCATCTATTCAACAGTATGCTGATGAAAACAGCTGTTCTCTTTTCGAAGCTTGCTATAACTTAGATGATATACAACTTCCTAAAGCTGCTCATAATGGTGTTTCTGATTTCGTGAAAATTGTAGAACTTCTCATGGTTAAGAAAGATGCATGCGAAATAACAGAATTGATAAACGCTGTATACGAAGATACTGGTCTTAAGAAAATGTTTGAAGCTGATGAAACAATTGAAGGATTATCTAGAATTGATAATATTGAAGAGTTCTTCTCAGCAGTAACTGATTTTGAAGAGATGAATGCAGATCACAGTTTAGATTCATTCTTAACACATGTATCACTTTTATCTGATATTGATAGAACTAAAGAAGTAGACATAGATGTTGTAACCCTCTTGACTATTCACAGTGCAAAGGGACTTGAATTCAGCACTGTATTTATAGCTGGACTTGAGGATGGCTTATTTCCTTCAATCAGATCGAGTGATGAAGATAATCAAGACGACAAGTTAGAAGAAGAGAGAAGATTATTCTACGTTGCAACTACTAGGGCTAAGAAGAACTTATACTTATCATATGCAGAAGATAGAATGACATTTGGAAGACATACTCCTGGCATAAAGTCTAGATATTTAGATGAAATACCTTCTGAATATTTGGATAACTCTTTAGAAGAAGAAAAATCTAACAGCAATCCTTGGACTGGTAAGTCTCATTTTACATCTTCTCTTAAAACTAGTTATTCTAAACCTACTTATTCAAAGATTGCTTATTCAAAAAACAATTGTACAAAAGCAAAAGTTAAAGATACATTTACTAGAGATGAAAATATTTCATTGACTGTTGGTGATAAAGTGCTTCACAAGGCTTGGGGCGAAGGAACTATTGTTAGTTTAAATGGAGAAGGAGAAAAGCAAAAAGCAACAATTGCTTTTAATAACAAAGGGATAAAAACTTTAATCACAGCTCTTGCACCTATTAAAAAAATATAAAGAGGTAACCATGAATAAAGATATCAACTATGATAAAGCTAAATCCAGAATTGAAAAATTAGTCTCTGAGTTGAATGAACACGCTTATAATTATTATACTCTAGATAATCCGACTATTGCGGATTTCGAGTATGATAAGTTGTACTATGAATTGAAAGAATTAGAAGATGAAACAGGCTACTTAATGCCTGAATCTCCTACCCAGAGGGTTGGAGATAAGATAATAGAGAAGTTTGAGAAGCATGAGCATATTGGCAGGCTTTATAGTTTAGGCAAGGCTCAGACTGCAGGCGAGCTTCTAGCATGGGACTCAAGAGCTAGAAAACTCATGAGTGAATACAATTCTACTTGTAGTGAAAGTAAGAAACTACCTGATATTGAATACGTACTTGAAATGAAGTTCGATGGACTCACTGTAAATTTAACTTATGAAGATGGATTGCTCATCATGGGAACTACTAGAGGAAATGGAGTAGTC
>JAAFKI010000156.1 GCA_021399345.1 Candidatus Heimdallarchaeota archaeon | reverse complement strand
CTCCCGTGATCCTTGATAACAATTGGTTGAGACCCAAGGTTATCCACAAAGGCTACAAAGTTGATAGACCCTAAATCGATAGCACCCTTCCTTGTAAAACGTTTTCGCTGTTTAGGTAAGACTTTCTCATACACTAGTTCGAGAGTGTAACCCACTCGTCGCGGGACAATTCTTACTTCTTTCAACGTGGTACAAGCTGTCAGTCGAGTTTTGTAATAGAAGCCTACTTTCTTAGGAAGGACTAGCCAGCCATTTGTTATCCTCGCTTGCTGGTTGGAGAAGATAGCTACAACTTCCCCATCTTTCGCTTTGTAGTTAGGAGGTTGAGGCATAGCAAAGAACAACGCAGGATTCTTTTTCCACTCCTTCAGTGCATGAAAATACCCTTTCCAATTTCTGCAGAGGAGCTTGAGTGTATGTTGTGCTGTATGTGCAGGAAGGGTTTTGTAACACGCTTCTTCCTTAAGTAAGGAGTTGAGGTCATAGTACACTAATAACTTGTTCTTCTTCCTCAACGATTGCTTTACTAGATAATTTGCTCGATTATAGAGGTTTTTCACTTGATGACAAAGTGTGCTTAGTACTTGGTGATAGGGGAGTTCTATACATTCTACTCTCAGTACTTTCGTCATCACCTTTCTCCCTTTAATTCCCTATAAAAGCTCCCGTAATATTTGATTGTAAGTGTCTTTCAAAGTGATTCATAGTACTACTTAATATGACTTCATGACAAAAATCTTTCATAATCGTTGTTAGTCTCTCTTTCAAAGGCGTTGGATCTCATTCAACAAGTGTATGAATCTGCTTTTTAATCATTTCTGCAAACCCTTCTACACCTGGTTTAATGTGCATAAAATTGTAATTAGGAACTTCGATCAGAGAACTATTTTCTATTAAATTACTTACTTCTCTTGTTTTTTCTAATCTGTGATATTTATCATCTGGTGTAGTAAAAATTGTTACGGGACAATTGATTTTCTGATAATCTTCTAAAGCAGTCCATTTTCGCATCTTTGAGCATCTTTTCCATCGCCCAACATCAATATTCGTCATTCGTTCATAATATACTTTCTTTTGAAAACCAGGAGCCACTCTATTTCTAAGATATCTTTTAGCTATCTTCCCACCAACTCGTTCTAAAATGATAGTAGGTAGCATAAAAGCTAATTTAGTTGATATCTTTGGGTAGCTTGAACGAACAAATGGTCCAATGAAGAAGCACTCTCTAGGTTTCAGCCAGTTTTGCCCTAAACAATGAGCTAAATAGTAGACACCAAAGCTAGAACCAATAAATATGCTATTTTCTTCTTTGATTTTTAGATGATGCATAGTTTCAACAATGTCAAGTGCAATACGATGAACTGAACATTGTTTCTTCTTTCCTAAATTTATTGTTGGTTTCTCTCTGGAGTCAATTATAACAAGATCAAATTCTTTGTACAACTCATCCCATAAATCTGTCCAAGAGTAAATACCTGGACCTGCTCCTTGAATAAAGAAAATTGTAGGATTATTAGAACCCGCATGTTTTTTTGAATATAAACACTGAATTTCTTGCTCATCAGACATGAGAATTTGCTCTTTGGTTGATTCTTTGATGAAAATCATTTCCTGAGGAAATTCTTCTTCTAATGAGTTAGGCATCATTTTCTTTTCTTTCTAATAGCTCATATAAGATTATTGATTTCTTATTCTAAGTTAATCAAGTTTTATTTTCTGTAATGGTGAAAAATAAGCTATTCTTCCTCTTCCAGCCATAACTTTTCCATCTTTGATTACATGAGAGAAATTTAGAGAATCAACAACTGCTGAGATGTCTTCGAGAGGATTTTTGTCACAAATAACTATATCAGCTAATTTCCCTTTTTCGAGAGAACCAATTTTATCGTCCAGCCAAATAGCACGAGCACCTTCAATAGTTGCAGCTTGCATAGCTTGAACAGGAGTCATACCTATATCGTCAACCATGAATTTAATCTCCAATCCAGTATTTCCATGAAAATTACCAGGAGTTGCAGCGTCAGTTCCAATTGCTATTTTAACACCTTTCTCTAAAGCTATTTGATGGTTTTCTTTTGCTTTATTATAACACTCAGTAATCTTCTTTTGAACTTCAGGAGGCATCTGTTTGTGAATACTAGAACTGGCTAAGCAGACAATCGCTGAACGAGTTGGAATCAAGTAAGTTCCTTTCTCGACCATCATCTTAGCTGTTTCTTCAGTTATAAAAGTACCATGTTCAATAGTGTCAAATTCAGCTCTAACAGCTGCTTGTATTCCATCATTCCCGTGAGCATGACAACCGATGTGCATTCCTAGTCGGTGAGCTTCTTCTCGAATCGCAACTAGTTCCTCATCGGTCCAAAGAACAAAGCTAACTTGAGATTCCATACCATGAAGAACACCGCCAGTAGTTGCAGTCTTAATGAAATCAGCTCCAAGTTTTTTCTGATCTCTAACAGCATATTTTACATTATCAACTCCAGCTTCTATGACAGAAACTTCCCTGTCAAAATCAATTAGAGCTTGAGGACCATAAGCTTCTGAATCCCCCCACTGCCAAATTCCAGTTTCAGATCCAACCAATCTGGGACCTGCAAAAATACCGTTATTAAGAATTCGTTTTAGTGAGGAAACAATCCCTTTGTAACTACCAGCATCTCGTACACAAGTAAATCCACTTACTAGATGTTTCTGAGCATTGTCAAGAGCTATAAGATTATACATGTCTCTCTTTGTTCTGAGGTATTCTCTTTCATATTGAGGATCACCAGTTCCACTAAGATGAACATGACACTCAATCATACCAGGAAGGACAGTTTTTCCTGTAGCATCAATAATATTGTCAGTTTCTTCCTTCTCGAAACTTCCTTCATCTCCCATCCAAGCAATCTCATTGTTTTTAACAACAATTGTAAGATTTTCTCTTATTTTGCCTTCAATTGAATCGAAAACATTTCCTGATTTTATGACTAGTCTTGTTTCTTCAGACATACATTACAGATTGCATACTAAATTTAAAGTCTTCGGGAAAAAGGACAATTTACGAAACTATCCCCTAAGATGACATTGAGCAAAGAGATGACGATGAGTTCTGTTGCCAATTGTTTCCTTTATTGCTGTTTATTTTATTCTATATTTACCAGTAAAACGATTATATATTCCTGGAAGTTTTTCTTTTTCTTGTAAATAAATAAACCACTGATGAATTTCTCCAGATGCCATTTGAGTACCAGAAGTTGTAAACTGTTTGATAACAGTGTCATAAACATTAAAAATTTTAATTTCATCCATATAATACGCTTCAGCAATAGCAACAGTTGTGATTTCAAGGAGATGAATTTCATCTGTAATATTGAAAAGACATCGAACATAAGCTCTCACAATCCACTCAAAAAATCTTTTGAATTTCTTACTTACAAACATTTTACCAAGTCTTCCTACAGCAAAAGGAAGAAGTATCTCTTCAAGCTCTTGGATTTCTTTTTCTAACATAGCTTTACTTAGTATATTCAAATATTTATACTTAGTTCAGTAATTACATTACCAAAAGAATAGGAAATATTTATACATTACATCAAGCACTAGTACATAATGTCACCTAAAGAAAATTATGAACCTCCATTGAGGATTCAAATCATAATAAAGAATATTCTCATTATTATGGCCTATACACTTATTTTAACCTTGTTTCTAGCAATATTCTGGTATCCTGAAAAATATCTTGCTTTTCAAGAACATATTAGCAACTTAGGAGGAATAGTGAGTTATACGTCTTCATTACCAAACACCACTTCCATGTATATCATGATTGTTGGATTTGGTATTTGTGGAGCTTTATCTTTGTCAGTATCCATTCTCTACTTCACAAACAAAGAACTACGTGGAAGAATTCCAAAAGGTATCTTAACTTTGATTCTTGCTCTTGGTGCAGCTGGAATAGCTATTCCTTTAGATCATCCTCTAAGAATTTTACACCTTACTGGAGCAGCTTGTTTTATTGGTGGATTCGCAACTTACAATGCTTATCTGCAGATATCAAGTACAATTAGAAAACACATCAAAGGATGGTCCAATGTTGGCAAAGGAGATGCAATCTGGGATGTGATCCTCTCGATAGTTGTTGTCACTATTCTGGTTGTTTATTTCGTATTCTTTGCTATGGATCAAATCATGGGAGGTATTGCACCTTTGGGACCTTTGTTACAGAAAATCACTGTTTTCGCTATGATACTAGCGTACTATTTCATAGACAATACTGATATTTAAAAATAGAAAGGAAACTTTCTTTTCTTTTTTCTTGTTTTGAGCAATATTAAATAATTTCAGAAGAAAAAAACAGAAAAATACAATTTCTATTTGTACCTTTTCTTTGAACACTTACTAATTATTTCAGGAATATTGATACGTTCTAGAGGATTGTATTTTATTTCAGTATCAATTGAATATT
>JAAFKI010000015.1 GCA_021399345.1 Candidatus Heimdallarchaeota archaeon | reverse complement strand
TTGCCTTTGAATTCCTTCTTAAGATGAGTTAGAATTCCTAAATCTTCTAATGCTTGGGCTACACCTACATAAGCTAAACCCTTTCCACCTCCTCCTTCAAACACTAAATATCTAACATCATCCTTTGCTATTTTCATACATCAAAACCTATTGCTCGTTTTATTTATAATTCTATTCGAATGGAGATAAAGAGAAGAGAAAATCACTTTATATTGTCTGATTGTGACTTTCTATGTTGATCGTGTTTCTTTAAATTCTAGATTCATTTTTTCTACAAGTTCTTTATTGGTAAACACGTCAATTGCTGTCATTGCAAGTGCTTTAGCTGCATTTAACATCTGATTCTGACCATATTCTGAGATAGCTGCTTTGGCGAAATCTGTTGAATGACCATTGATTTCAGTTTTACTTATTGCCAGATAGGGGTGAATCGTTGGAATTTCATGACTGACATTACCAATATCACTGGATCCTAAACCCTTGCCAACGGGAACAGGATGAATAGGAACACCTAATGATTTCAAATTATCTAAAAATGCTTTTCCAAGAATTTTGTTAGCATTTCTCGATTTATAGGAATGACCAACAATCTCAAATTTCAACTCAGCTCCAGTACTTAATGCTGCTCCTTTGGCGCAATTTTCGACCTTCTTAACTAATTCTTGACAATAGTTGTCATCCAACGCACGAACATAATATGTAGCAGCGGCATAATCAGGAACGATATTTGGTTTTAATCCTCCATGAGTGATTACTCCATGAATTCTTGCTTCACTAGAAATGTGCTGTCTTAGCGCACTTATCGCGTTATAAGCTTGAATAACCCCATCCAAAGCATTGATACCTTTCTCAGGTTCAGCTGAAGCATGAGCAGTTTTTCCAAAAAATTCCATCTTTACAGTAGTTACTGCTAAACCCCCCCTACCTGCCATATTTCGTGTAGCCGAAGGATGAAACATCATTGCCGCATCGACATCTTTGAAAAGACCAGCTTCTATCATGAATACCTTCCCTCCTCCTCCTTCTTCAGCTGGAGTCCCCATGAAAATAAGCTTACCTGGTATTTCTTCTTTAAAATTTCCTAGAGCCAAACTCGCTCCAAGTGCAGCTGCAGCAATTAGATTGTGACCACAACCATGACCCATTTCAGGCAATGCATCATATTCAGCAAGAATTGCAATTGTTGGACCATCAGACACGATAGGATGTTGCGCATGAATTGCTGTTTCTAACTCAGCGACACCCAATTTCACGTCAAATTTTGCTTCTTCAAGTTTTTTTGAAAGTAATTTAGAAGCTTTGAATTCCTCAAAATTCAGTTCAGGATTTTCATGAATTTCTTTGCTAACAGCAAACAGCAAGTCTTTATTTTCATCAATATATTTACAGACTTTCTCTTTTAACATACAAATCTAATTCTTTGTAATGTGGAAATAATAAAAGTCTTGTGAGTAAATTAAATCTCTTTCTTAATCCAATCTAAAGCTTGAGATGGTTTCTTTATCAATTTTATCTAAACTAGATCTTTTAGAAAATAGTTAACCATTTTGTTTAAGATATTAACTGATTTGTTTATGGAATAGATATAAATGGTCAAACATCCCAAAAATTGATGATGAAAACAGAAGAAGGGTTTCAAACATTTGAAGACCAATTAACTTTAGATCAACTAAAGGAAGATTATCTATTGCTCCGTAGTTCCTTAGAGGAAGGTCATGCTGGATTATATGCACATAGATCTAAAACCGAAATTGATACAGAATTCGATACGTTACATAGCAGATTAAATTCTCCTATTACTCTTCTAGATTTTTATAAAATAATTGCTACTTTTATTGATTTCATAGCAGATGGTCATACATCTGTAAACTTCAATACTCAGTTAAGAGAACTTGTATATCATGAGATTGGAGTATTTCCAATCCAACCCAGTTTGATTAATAATAGGTTCTATGTATATAGAAATTTCTCTGAAAATAATTCTATTTCAATGGGTACAGAAATTTTGAAAATAGATAATATCTCTGTTAAAGAAATAATAGAAAATCTTCTACCATTTGTTTTTATTGATGGTTTTGGATATAAAAGAAAATTTAGATTGCTAGAGAAGAATTTTAGTAAACTATTCCCATTAGTTTATGGAGCTAAGAATACTTTTGAAATTGAATGTAGAGTTTTTGGGTCTAAAGAAATAAAAATAGTAGAACTCCAAGCAATGACAATAGAGGAAATTAAGGGAATCCAAGAGAAAAGATTTCCTGAAATTCTAAGTGACTCCTTATTCGATCTTACTATTCATTCTGCTATTAACACAGCTGTTTTAAGAATTGGAACATTCAATTCTGGAAAAGCAATGGCGAAATTAACTGGAATCAAAAGGTATGAAAACGAGGACAAATTCACGAAATTTCTAAAGAAATCCTTTAGAAGAATTAATGAGGAGAAGGTAGAAACTCTTGTTATTGATTTAAGAGGAAATACTGGAGGAAGAGACGATTATGGGGCACTTTTGTATAGTTATCTAACCGAGACTGATTTTCAATACTATGATGGTTTATATTTAAAGAAGAAGAAATATGATTTTTTTAAAACAACCAATAATAATTCGTTAAACTTCATTCTAAGCTTGATAAGGAAAGAAGAAACCGATCTTGGGTTTAGAATTCATAATCCATTCTTCATGCCACCACTATACAAAATTCACAAAAAACAAAAAAACGCTTTCGAAGGGGATTTATTTATTTTAATCGATGGAGGAAGCTTTTCAGCAGCCTGTGAATTGTTAACAACTTGTCATCGATTTCAAAGGGCGAAGTTTGTAGGTGAAGAGACTAGAGGTGCTTTTATAGGAAATACTTCCGGTTTAATGGCTAATGTTAGACTTCCAAATTCCAAATTAATAATACGAATACCTATGTTTAGGTATATGATGCCTGTTTCACAAGAAAACAACCACAGAGGTATAACACCAGATTATGAGATAAAATCTTCAATAGAAGATATAGTGGATGGGAAAGATACTGCTCTTAAATATACGTTGGAACATCTAACAACAATGTTGTGAATAAATTAAATCTTTTTCTTAATCCAGTCTAAAGGTTGATTGAAAACTTCTTTACGAGAAGCTTTCCATTGATTGTTTTCAGTATCAAAGTTTTTGTCATAGAAGTAATATAACATGCTCCTATTATGGTCAAATTTATAGAAATTCAGTCTAGCACATATTTTCCACAAATACTCGCCAAATAGTGAAGTATATGCTGGTGGAATGTTCATCCTCCACAGAAAACCATCTTCTAACAACTCAAAACCCGTGTCAAAAGGAACAGGATTTTTCTTAATTAAATTGTAGAGTTTGGTTTTTCGTTCTTCTGCACATTTTCCTCTAAACAGAACTAAATCTACAGCTTGAATCTTTGCCCTTGAATATAATAAGCGATATTTTACCACATTGGTGTTCAGAAAATTTAATCTTCTAGTAATCTGAACAGGAGATACATCGAATTTTCGTGCGAAATCGATTTGTTTGTGATGATATTCTGATCCTTTTGTAATCTCTGCTAATAGTTGTATATCCAGTGGTTTGATCCTTTTCTGAACATTTTGTATCTTGGGGATATCATCAGGTAATCCCTCTGAAATCTTTTCATATTTCTTAAACCATTTTGATATACTCCAAACCCATTCTGTGTTCTCGTTATTAAAAAAGGTAAATTCTGGACTTGTTCCAAGTTTAAGGTTGGTAGAAGGGATCTTCTCATATTTTTCAACTAGATTGTATTCCTCTAATTTTAGCATCAAATCATCAAGGTATTTCGCTGAATCAGGAGGAAGATCAAACTGGATGAATAACCCTTGAGTGTTCCCCATCACCCTATTTCGGAAAGTTGTGAAAAAATGTTCATCTCCAAGCTTCTCTAAAATCTCTACCCTTTTCATATCTGGTACAGTTAGAATATACGTGTTTGTCTGAAGACCTATACTTTCTGGGATATATTTCGCTCTTACTCCTGCAATATATTCGTTTTTCAATAGAAAATCATAGTGAGCTTTAGCCGTTTTATCAGTGATTCCTAACTCGCCAGCTAATGTTGAGAAATTTGCTGTCGGATTTTTTTGTAGCTCTTGAAAGAGCGAGAAATATGGAATCACTTTAACTACCTTTTACTTTTATCCTATTGTTATTCCTATGTAGGGATCTCCTTCAGTTCCACCACCAGGTGGATCGAAAATTACAACATCAGTCTCTGCGTACCATCGATTATTAGAGATTATTGTTGCTAGAACTGTATAATCTCCAGCTACTGTAGCACAGTGATAGAATATTACGTTTAGAAT
>JAAFKI010000155.1 GCA_021399345.1 Candidatus Heimdallarchaeota archaeon | reverse complement strand
GAAGATAGATTCCGTTTTTGTTCAACACTTTTTTGCTGCGTCTAAATGAACTCTTACCCAATACATCAAAAATAAGATCATATGTTTCTCCGCTTTGTGTAAAATCCTCTTTAGTATAATCAATGACTTTGTCTGCTCCAAGAGCTTTTACCATTTCCAATCTTGGTGTACCACATACTCCAGTAACTTCTGCTCCGGAGTTTTTAGCTATCTGCAATGCAATACTTCCTATACCTCCAGAAGCACCATTTATAAGGACTTTTTGACCGGATTGAATATTTACTTTACTTAAGATATTTCTTGCAGTCATTGAATTACCTGATACTGTAGCAGCTTCCTCAAAGGTTAAATTGGTAGGTTTTAGTGCAACTGTCCCTTCTTCGGGCATACAAAGATACTCAGCATAAGCACCCATGTTCATTCCAACATATGCAAAAACCTCATCACCTTCTTTAAACAGTTTAACATCTTTACCTACAGATTCAATTTTACCAGAAAACTCATTTCCAAGAATGTTAACTTTTGGTTTTCTAAAACCAAAATATTGTTTTGAAATTAGCCAGAACAGGAAAGGCATATGAAACTTTCGAGGAGAAATACTCTTCAAATTTCTAGCGATTAAATCCCCAGCATTAATATGTACTGCATGTACTTTTATTAGTATTTCATTATCTTTAGGAGTTGGTTTTTCTACTTCCTTAATCTGAAGAACCTCAGGAGGTCCAAATTTTTCATAAACTATTGCTTTCATATTTATTTCACCTTTCTTCTTAAATATAAAGATTCAACTTATTTATAAAAATATATTTCAGAAAAAAAAGATGGAAAGAAGAAATTATTCCTTCTTTGGTCTTAGTTTGAATAATGATATTAGGACCACCCCTATTGCTAAGTAGATGGCAGTTATGATAATCAAGGACACAAACTCAAAGATCAGATCCGAGAATGTTTGACCATAAATCAAAACATCAGTTATCATATTGTTTGCTAAGTTAGTAGGTAATATATCAAATACTCCAAATGTGTTACCGCTTACTTGAAACATAGGAATATTCTCGATTCCCCATACTGGAAAGAAAGTTATCATGTATAATGGTATGGCAACTACACTAGCAATGGAACTAGCTATCGTTCCTTTCTTAGCAAATGCAGCAATCATCATTCCAATTGCTAACATAGATAAAGACATAATCCACGCTATAAATCCTGCAAGAACAAATGAACCTATTGCGTTGTAACCAAAAGCTAGAGATAGAGCAAATAGAACAACTATTTGAACTAGAGCTACTAATAGCTGTGCAAGAGACATTCCACCAATTAAATGAATTGCTCTTGTGGGAGTAAGTTGAAGTTTTTCTAATGTTTTAAGTTCATACTCCTCTGCAAAGGTTGAAGATACAAAAACAATATTCAATACGATTCCAATTATCACTAAACCCGGAACCATCAAATCAAAGATAGTTGTATTTCCAACAATTCCAATGTAGTTCTCAACAATTACACTTTCACCTGTAGTATCTCCTAAGCTTAATCTAGTAACATCTACGAATTCATTATAAACTGTTGTGAAGGTTGAAACTGCACTATGATAAGCTCCAGTTGCTGGATCTCCAACAACTGTAATAATAACATCATTGTCAAAGTTGAAGATTACTTCACTGAAATTTTCAGGTATTATGAGCGTAAGATGAAGCCCATGTTCTTCATAAATGAGAAAATCTTCTACAGATTGATTATATTCTGGGGATTCATACACATAAAAGATATTGATAGGGTCTTCTCCTACTCCAACTGGATAAGTAACATTTTCAAGTGTACCTATTAGAGATTCTCCAAACTCATAAGACATTGATACATTTGTGAATCCTATGTCCTCATTGATTACAAGAATACTGAATGATTCAACAGTAGATGAAGCTCCTCCGAAAGCGACCCCCATAAAAATCATAAGTATAGCTGGCATAGCTACTGCTATTATTATGAAAAGTTTTGAACGGAAGATTTCTTTAATATATTT
>JAAFKI010000014.1 GCA_021399345.1 Candidatus Heimdallarchaeota archaeon | reverse complement strand
TACCCAATAAAATTCCTTTATACTTCAAACATCCCAGTAATTCTAGTTAGTGCATTATTTGCAAACATTTATTTCATTTCTAATCTGATGTGGAATAATTGGAAAGGTGCGGTATCAGGACTAAAATATTTTCTGGTAAGATTCTTTGGCACGTGGGAAGACATATCAGGTGGTACGGGTAGTCAACAATTAGCACCTGTGACGGGTTTAGCGTCGTATACAACGGCCCCATATGGTCCTGAGCAGATAGCGCAGTATCCAGTAAATGCTATAATTTACCTAATATTGATGATTGCGCTTTGTGGTATATTCTCACGGATCTGGATAGATACGGCAGGTATGAGTTCAAAAAATGTTGCGAAGCAATTACTTGATGCGAATATGCAAATACCTGGATTTAGAAGAAATCCAAGGATAGTAGAAAAATACCTAGAAAGATATATTCCAACCGCAGCATGGTTAGGAGGGTTCTTCATAGGCGTACTAGCAGCCTTTGCGGATTTCCTAGGTGCA
Organism: Candidatus Heimdallarchaeota archaeon; assembly: GCA_021399345.1. Lineage (GTDB taxonomy): Archaea > Asgardarchaeota > Heimdallarchaeia > Heimdallarchaeales > Heimdallarchaeaceae > UBA460. The sequence continues at coordinate 52,011 of JAAFKI010000014.1, read as the reverse complement.
TTAGGTACGGGAACAGGTATTCTGCTAACAACGGGTATTCTCCGTCAATACTATGAGATATTTGCTAGCGAACAAGTAAGTGAAACTGTTCCAGCATTAGCGGGATTCTTAGGCTTAAAATAAAACCTAAAATCTCCTTCCCTTTTTATTATTTTTTAAATCATACTAGAAATTTAAGTCAACTATTTGATGTGTTTCAACACTTTTAATAGAAGATATTGCAATTTTCAAAGCCTTTAATCCGTCTATTGATGTTATAACAGGTGGGGCATTTCCTAAACAAGATTCTGCAAACGCGTGCATCTCTGCACTTAGAGGTTCTTTCCATTGTAACTTTTTATTACGCAACCATTCTTCGTCCTCAATTAAATAATCCTGTGAAATATAGTCTGCTTCAACTACACCCTTTTCACAAGTTAAGTTTAACTTTCTTAGTTTATGAGGAGTAAGGTAGTTTGATTCTATGAATCCAGTTACTCCATTACCAAAATCTAACAAAATTTCAGCATAATCAAGATAAGTATGTCTTAGCTTTCCTCCTCTTGCATAGACTGATTTAGGTTCTTTGTCAGTAATATATCTAAAAGCATCTATATCATGAATACTTACATCTCGAATAACATCTACATCTTTCAACCTATCTGGCCAGTATGGACCTAATCGTCTTGCGCTGATTAGAACAAGTTCTCCTAATTCTTCTTTTTTAACTAGTTCTCTTGATCTGGATACTATGGGATTAAATCGTTCAATAAAACCTACTGAAACTACAACATTTGAACTTTTTTCCAAATCAACTATCTTTTCTGCTTCTTCAACGGTACTAGTCATTGGCTTTTCTATTAAGACATGCTTTCCGTTTTCTATTGCTTGCATCGCAATCCTAGCATGTGTTGAAGTTGGTGATGCAATTGTTATTGCTTGAACAGTTTCATCCTTAAGTATCTCATCAATGCTAGAATAGAGTTTTGTATTGTACAATTTAGCCATTTCATTTGCTCTTTTTTGATCTAAATCAAAAAGTCCAGCAAGGGTTGTATTGTCCATTTCAGTAAAGACACGAGCATGATTTTTACCCCAACTACCAGTGCCTATTACTGCTACATTTAATTTTTTCATTTTTTTCACCAGAGACGAACCAATTATTCCCTCATTTTGAGTAAAGACAAGTAAATATATAAAATTTCTCATTTGGCTGAATGGAGTGAAGAAAAAAGAAAATTGATAAAGCACCGCACCATATTATTCATACATTGTCAGATTTGGATTTTGAATTAATAGAAGCATACAAAAAAATCTCTCCAAGGTACAGTAATCTAAAGAAAAAACCCTGGAAAGATTTTCAGATATATTTAGGATCCATAAGAAAACGATTCCCACTACCTACAGAGGGAATATTACTTGATATTGGAAGTGGAAATGCAAGAAATCTCTTGCTTTTTGAATCTCAAAACTGGCAACACATAGCATCTGATATATCATTTGAGTTATTAGACTCAAGAGTTACTCTAGAAAATAACACAGTCTATCCTCTTAATAACAATGCAAACTCAATTCCTTTAAAGGAAGGGTCGGTTGATCTATCATTGTGTATCGCCACAATACATCATTTTAGGAATGAAGATGAAGTGCTACTTGTGCTTAGAAATATCTCTAAAATTCTTAAACAAGAAGGGTTTCTAATATTATCCTGCTGGAAAAAATGGAAGAAAGGAACCCGAAAGAAGATAGTCTCTGATTTTCTCTTATACTTCTTTAAGAAAAGTAAAAATCGACTGTGGCGTCATGGGGACATTTATCTTCCATGGTATAATGAAAAAAAAGAGCTGATAGCCGAAAGGTATTATCATCTATTCGGGAAGAAAGAATTACTGAAAATTGTTTCAGCAACAAACTACACAGTTATTGATTTTGCCAAACTAGGAGGAAGAGGTGGAAAAGATAATTTCTTTCTTCTATTGAAAAATGAGTAATTTTTACAAAATTGCATTTTTTTAGTATACTCCAATTACAAAAGCTTTTAAAAAGAAAATCATTTTTCGTGTAAGTATAGTACAGAATGTGGTTTAATTATGGCTTTCTGGGATAATTGGTTTAAAGGATTAACAAACTGGATGATAGAACATGGACTTAATCAAAGGCCCACTTCAGCGTGGATCATTGCATTAACTTCTGTTTTACTTGCCATTATATCAACAACAATCACCAGAGTAGTTTCAGACGTTGATGCATTAAAGGAAAGTATGCAAAAAGTCAATGAATGGAATCAAAGAAGAAAGAAAGCAATGCAAACTGCAGATAAGAAATTATGGTTAAGTGTAAAAAGGGATGAGGAAAGAATCAAGAAAATGCAATCCTCTATGATGTTCAAACGAATGAAGCCAATGCTTTTTACAACTATTCCTTTCTTGTTAATATTTGCAATTTTACGAGGTGCCTTCCCAAGTGGTGTTCCCTCTGAAGCAAATCCAGTAACACATTATTATGCTTGGTTACCTTTCAATTTTGGAAACTTCCCATGGATAGGAAGCAATCCTTGGTTTGGACTTGAAGAGTACAATGGACGCTTCTTCTCAAAAGTTCCCTTTTCAACTTGGTATTTCATAACTGCTTTTGCTTTTGGTTCAATAATTTCCAGAATATTTGGAGTCACTCCATCAGGAGCAGCTAAATCCAAATCAACAACTGTTAAGGAAAAACAAGTTAAAACACCAGTTTCATCTGCCAAAGAACAATTAGCTAGAAAGAAAACTACCACCAAAAAAGAATGAAAATTATTATGAGGAATTAAAATGGTTAAACCTTCATTACGAGTTGCAAAAACAAGAAAGCGAAGAACACCCTCTGGAACTAAGTTGAGAAGAGTAGACAAAAGAACAAAAAAGCCACATTGTGCTAACTGTGGAGCTATCGTTCATGGAGTAGCTTTTGGTAATCAGAATAGAGTAAGAAAAATGTCTCGTTCTGAACGTTTGCCAACAAGACAACATGCGGGACATTTATGCTCAAATTGCTTAAAGAATGCAATTAAGGCAGAAGTTCGCAGTTAATTCTGAGGATGTGGCAAATTGCCAATTATCGCAGTTTCAGGTCCGCACGGTTCCGGAAAAAGCACTGCTGCTAGGAAAGTTGCGGAGAGTTTAGGATATGAGTATATATCAGCTGGTGAACTGTTTAGAGATATGGCAAAAAAAGAAAATATGAGTCTTGAAGAATTCAGTAAACATGCTGAACTAAAAGAAGAGATTGATAAATACATTGATGATAAAACATTAGAATTTGGTCAAACAAGGGACAATATAGTTATTGACGCACAATTAGGAGGATGGATGCTTAGAAACGAAGCAGACATACTCATTTATATTACAGCTCCGTTTGATTTAAGAATTCAAAGAATATCTGAAAGAGAAAACAAAACAGTTGAAATTATTATTCAAGAAACAAAGGCTAGAGAAGAATCTGAAAAAAACAGATATCAAAAACTGTATAAAATCGATATCACTGATTTGACTATCTATGATCTGATAATTAATTCACAGAAATTCAACGCCTTTGAATGTGTTGAAATAATATTAACTGCGTTTAATAGAAAATTAAAAGGTGAAAAAGAATGACAGCAATTCAAATTGGAAGAGTTATTGTTAAGACAAATGGAAGAGAAGCAGGAAAGAAAGGAATAATAGTCGACATTATAAACGAAAACTATGTTCTCCTTACTGGGCCAAAAATAGTATCTTCAGTTCGTCGTCGCAAATGCAATATAAGACATTTAGAACCAACAGATAAAGTTGTTGCAATCAAAAGAGATGCAACAGATGAAGAAGTCGTCGCAGCAATTGAAGTTGCAAAATTGAAGAAATTTATGGAAGAGATTATAATTCCTTAAGTTTCTTTATCCTCAAACTTAATATCTCCCCTTTTTCAATAGTTGGTGAAATATGACAATTATTTTTACTCCTTCAAAGATTGTTTTAGGCAATGAAAATGACAAGATAGTAGATTTGTCAAGTGATACAACTAACTTCAGATGGGGTAAAATCCCAACAGATCGATCTATTGAAGAACTATTACAATACGGGATAATAAATTTAGATAAACCACCTAAACCAACAAGTCACGAGGTTGTTAGTTATGTTAAGAAAATACTCGATATACCCCGTGCAGGTCATTCTGGTACTTTGGATCCCCACGTTACAGGTGTTTTGCCAGTTGCACTTAGCAAAGCCACAAGAATTCTAGATACTTTATTACTTGCAGGTAAAGAATATATTTGCAATATGAAATTGCACAAAGATGTTGAAGAAGGGAAAATTAAGGACATAATGAAGGAATATTTAGGAGAGCTTTATCAGCGCCCTCCTTTAAGATCTAGTGTAAAAAGAGTTTTGAGAATTAGAAAAATTTACGAAAATGAGATTATTCAGATAAAAGAAAGGGAAGTATTATTTAGAGTAAGTTGTCAAGCAGGAACTTACATTAGAAAGTATTGTCACGATATCGGTCAAAGTCTCTCTTGTGGCGCGCACATGAAGGAATTACGTAGAATTAGATCTGGACCCTTTACTGAAGATGATCACTTATCAACACTTCAAGACCTCTATGATGCTTATAGCTGGTATCTTGAAGAGAAGGATGAAGTGCCACTTCGAAATATCATACTTCCTATGGAATTTGGAGTCAAGCATATACCAAAACTCTTTGTGAAAGACAGTACAGTAGATTCCCTTTGTCATGGAGCACCCCTTGCTATGCCTGGATTGTCCAAATATACTGACAAGTTTGGTAAGGGTGATTTAGTTGGTATTTTTACACTTAAACATGAGTTAATCGCATTAGGAGAGATGCAGCTTTCATCTGATAGCATAGAGAGTTCGAATCGTGGTATTTTAGCAAGTGTAAAAAGAGTTCTTATGCCAATAGGAACCTACCCAAGTTCAAAAGCAAAATAATTTCTTACTATTTAAGTATCTAAACACTTAATTTTGCTAAAACATATTTTTTAAAATTCTTATAAGAGATTTCAAAAGTATAATAAGGCCAATCTTTATCTTCAGTGACAATAATGTGGTTAGCTGTTGCTATTGCTTTACCTATACCTAGACCGATTTCACGCACATCCCTACTTTTAAAATTCGCCCATTTTGCTAAATCTTGATCTTCTTGAGTTTTTTCAAGATATCTTCCAGATACTGCAAAACGATCGGGGTTTGTTACTCTATTGAACCTGGTAAGCTGCCCTGCATGAAAACCTAAAACAAAGACATTATTCTTCCCAAACTTGTCTTTTGTATAATTAATTTCTGCAGAAGATTTAACACCATTAAGAATCAGAACAGAAGAGTCTACATATTTCTCTTTTTCGAATTCCAGAATGGTTTGAGTAAAAGCTGTTGGATCTCTTGAAAGAAGTCCTATAATAACTTCTGATGTATTCTTATGGTTTACCTCGAGGTTCTGCTTTTTCAGCTCATGGTAAACTGCATGGCCTGTTTCTATCATGGGAATATTTTCTTCTTCTCTCAATTTGTGACCATGAGATGATTTTCCGCTCAGTTGCAAACCAACTAGAATAAAAACTTTCATGCTATTCAACCCAGATTAGAACACTTAAACAAAAGGTTTTCGTATAGTGAAAGGAATAGAATATCATCAGAATAGGTTAAAATCTTAAAGATGAATAAAAAATAAGGAATAGAGGTAAAGAAACTATTCTATTAGGTTTACTTTACCGCCAGCTTTTTTGATTTTGGCAATTGCTTTCTCAGATGCTTTATTAACCGTTATACTCATTGGGAGAGTTATATTACCTTGAGCAAGTAATTTAGTATAACCAAGTTCTTCCAGTTTTATCTCAAATTTTTCTCCCTTCTTAACTGCTAATCCCTCATTTAACAATGAAGGGATCATAGCTTCAAGATGAGAAATGTTAATTTGATGGGTCTTCTCAGTTACAGCAGAAGGACGAACAAAACCTTTCTTTCCAACAGGAGGACGAAGTCCCTTAATTGTTTGAATCCAATGATGTGACATAGGAGCAGCTTTACCAACTCCACCACGCATACCACTTCCTCTGTGAGTTCGAACAATTCCCCAGCCATGGGTACGGTATCCACGTTCTCGTCTAACCTTTTTTCTTTTTCTTACTGTCATTAACATCACGACATTCTTATTATTAGCTCATTGATTGTATTTCCTCTATACCCCAAATCTCCGCCTTCTGCGAAACCGCGTTTCATGGATTTATATCCTTTTGATGCAGGATGGAGTCTGAAGAATTTTTTCAACCCAGTTATATCACCTAAGCTTGTTTCTCCATTAATTAATGCTTTGGAAAGTGCTTTGATTGTTGTGTAGGAGGAATTTTCTTTCAGATATTTGTTAGAAATTTTGGTCCTACCAGGTAATTCTCCTCTCTTAGTAATAACGTATTCCAATGCCTCTTGACTAACCTCGCCCCATGTTAGGTGATCTTTAGCTTTTTTGAGCATACCCACATATGAAGAAGTGTTAGGAACAAGAGTCATATAGTTGCTTCTTCTAACATTTAACATCTTCAGAGTTTCACGAACATTATAATGAACATTGATCGTTCCTCTTAATCGAATAACCGCCAATAATTCTGGTTTATCTTTAGTTTGACTCATTTCTCTCACTTTCCTATCTTGTCCAATCATATGGAGCCATAATGGAATAACTATTTTTTAATGCCTCAAAAGTTGATTTAGCAAAGTTTGAGGTAGTACGAGTTTCTCCAAATGTCTTACTCCACACATCGGCTATTCCAGCTAATTCTAGAACTGTTTTAGCGGTATTTCCAACTACTAGACCTAAACCTCGTGGTGCAGGATATAGTATAACTTTAGTTGACCCTACTTTTCCAGAAACCTTGAAAGGTACTGTATGTTGAGTTCCGCATGAGCATTCCCATGATCCACATCCTCGTCTTACTGGTCTAATATTTAATTTAGCATTAACTATGGCCTTTTTGATAGCTGGACCAATTTCTTTTAGCTTAGCTTCTCCAACGCCAACGTAACCATTACGATTTCCTACAACAACAGTTGCGCGGAATTTGCGTTTTCTACCAGCGTCTGTTTGTCTCTGAACAAGACTAATATCAACTACATCATCCTCAAGAGTATCACCGAACAACATATCAATGATTTCAGGTTCCACCAGAGGTAATCCCTGTTGGAATATTTCGTCGATGCTTGAAATTCTACCCTCTTTAACTAATCGCCCTACTCTTGTTCGAGGTTTCCATGCATCCAAATCTAAATACATATCTCTACTCATTTTTATCTGCCTCACTTTAATGTATCAATCTTAGCTTTTACCTCATCGAAAAGCGAGGGTAAATTCTCAGGCTTCTTATTAACTTCGAGATATTTAGAGAAGAGTTTACTGTACTTCTCCTTATCTTCTTTAGCTAATAATTTGGCATAAGATTGGATGTGTTTTCCTCTGATTCTATCTTCAGAAGGCATCATTTTATCATTGTATGGAATTGCTATCCCAGCATCTACTACTCCCTTGAGAGTAGCAAACATTCTTGTTCCTGGATTTACAGCAAATGTACCAACATCTAAAATTGCCGCTTTAATTTTAGATTTTAGAGCTTTTTTACCAGCTAGATAGCCAGTAAGATAAGCCGCAGGTAGATTTGAAGTAGCTATATCCCATCCATGATTCTTCAATTCATTTGATCTTACTTGAACAAAAGTTTGATCGCCACCAATTTTTGATTCAACGAACTGAACCAAAACTTGCTTATTTGAAGGCCTTGCTACAAATCGAATTTTACCAGATTTTAGGAGTCTTTTTCTTTGCCTATAATCTGTTTTCATTTCTCGGCGTCTTCTAAATGGAACTCTATAGAGTGGTCCATATCTTTGACGCTTTGGCTGCAGCTTCCTTTTCTTTTTATAACCCTTTCTGCTTCTTCTTGACATCTTTTATCACCTTATTATAATTCAGGAAGACGTTTCTTTGCTAAACCATGTTCAGCAATATAATTTCGAAGATAGCGTACAGAGCGGAAAAGGCTACCTTTAGCTTGGAGATATAACTTTCTGTAATTTAAAGTATCAATATATCCTTCATCTCTAAGGTTTTTAAGGTATTTTCGTTGAGCTCGTATTTTTGCGATCCATCTGTCTTTACTAGGAAGACGAGAGTATTTAGGACCTTTACGACTACCGGGACCAATTCTTTGACCCTTTCTCTTCTTAGCCGCAACAGCTCTTGCTCTCCCTCTACTAACTCCTTTAACCTTTCTTTTTCTGATATCACCGTCATCTATATGACGCCTAATATCCTCTCTAGTAATCGCTAAAGCAACATCACTTAAACTATCAGGTTCGATTATAACTCTGTTAACACCGACCTTTAATACTTTAGCAGCTATTTTTCTTTGAGTTTTTACGTCCATAAACTTAACCTCACGTTAGTTTTGTTCTATGAAGAATCATCTTTTGACTCTTCATCTTTTTCAAGGTCTTCGTCCAACTCGAAATCTTCATCCAATTCGAAATCTTCATCTAATAGTTCATACTCTTCTTCGAGCATAGTATCTTCGAGTACTTCACCAAACTCTTCAATTCGAGCTGGTGGATTCAGTACTTTCAAACCTAAATCTGCTGCTGTGTCGAGAATTGTTTGCCTTTTCCGAGACCCCACAGTATGTTTAATAATTACTGCTTCAGTCTCTTTATCTACTTTATCAAGTTCGTAGATATTAGCAACATGAACTACCTGATAACCCGAAGGATGCAGACCTCTGACAGCTTTTGGTCCTCTATAACCAACGCTGGCCATTGCAGGAACACCTTTGCGTTTTTCTTTCATTTTATTATCAATACCCTTGGGCTTTCGCCAACTTTTCTTGACTCTATTGTAGCGCCAACTTTCTTGACGTACAAAGTTAGGTCTACGAGCATTGATTTTTTTTCGTTTTTCCAACAATCGTTTTTTATTGACTGTCATAGGCACTCACGGTAGAATGTTACCTTTGTAATTATGCTACCTACTTTCTGGTGTTTTTAATACTTTTTATAGTTAAGATATTCAAGAATAGAATCATAAAGTCTCCTAAAAAATCATAATAATAAAATTCACATTCAAATTTAGAAGTATTAGAAACTAAATAAAGTATTAATAATGAAAAATAAAAAAGAAGGGATTATTCTTTATCCCACAACCAAACGCCATCCATGAAGGTTTCTGGATCTTTCTTTCTTTTACCCCTTAACCTACATGCTTCTTGCATATTAGCTGTCGTTTGACCTACAGCTTCTTTATCAATACCTTCGATGATAACATCATCTTTGTCAACTTTAACTGTAGTTTCAGGACCGACTATAGGAACAGTTATGTGCTTACGACCACCATACAAATTCTTGATGGTTATAATTTTCTTCTTATTGTCTGGTTCAACTGTCAAAGGAAAGTGACTAAAAACAATCTTAGACTTGTATGTATAACCCTGCATTACGCCCTTGATCATGTTGTTTATGTACCCAACTACTGCAAGGGTTGCTGCTTTTCGTTTTTTATTTATATAATAAGCCTTGATATCAACTTTTTTGCCTTTCTTTGTAATTTCGATATCAGTTGGATCAAAGTTTCTTGTCAAAGTACCTTTAGGTCCTTCAATAGTTACATGTCGATCTTTAACTATTATCTTCAAATCTTCAGGAAGTTCGATACTTCTTTCGATGTATAACTGTTTCATTTTAATCACCTTAGAATATGTAAGCCAATAAACGGCCACCGATGTTTTTCTCTTTTGCATCTTCGTGTGTCATAACGCCTTCTGGGGTAGTGACTACAAGTATACCGAATCCTCTTGCGGGGAGATACGCACGTTCTTCATCCTCAAATTCATCTTTTCCGATTGGGAAACGAGGTTTGATAACACCACACTTGTTTATACGACCTAAGAGTTGGATGTCAAACATTCCCCCTCTATTATTTTCGATATATTCTAGTTCTCCTAGATATCCTGCTCTTTGAATTGTTCGTAAAACATTAGCAATTATTTTACTTGCAGGTTTGACAGTGACGGTTTTCTTTCCAGTTTTTTCAGCATTCAGAATCGATGTTAAGGCATCTGCTAGTGTATCCATTTGCATTTTTATATTACCTCCTTATCCTCCTCTACCGCCGGTTTTCTTAAAACCTATTTTGGCGTATATTTCTCTAATGCATCGTCTACAAACATATAGTCCTCCTCGTCTTATAATAGCTTGATGAGTACCACAACGTCTGCATCGTCTTGAGCCTTTACCATATTTAATTTCTCTTTTCTCTTGCATTTCCGTCACCTAAATTACCTTCATCCCAAATTCTGTCACTAGATATTCCATGGCTTCTTCAGGACTTATCAAGTGCTTTTTTGGGATACTTTGTCTTTTTCTTTGGCGATATTTGAGTCTATATCCAGCTCTTTCAATTTTAACAACTACATTAAAACCAATAGTTCCTAACATAGGATCAAATGGTGCATTCTCAATATCAACATGTTCTGTTATTCCAAAAGCAAAATTACCTTGTTCATCAAAAGATGAATACTTAATTTCGTAATCATATGCATACAGAAATCGTTTCAAGGCTTTACCAGCTTCATCTCCCCTCAGAGTTACAAGTGAAGCAATTGGTTCACCTTTTCTTATGTTAAAACCTCTGATAGATTCTTTTGCTTGCCGATCAACTGGCTCTCTATTAGTTATCTGTCTTAGAATTTCCTTTGAACGTTCATATCTTGGACCTGATTCACCAACACATGTATTGACGATAAGAGCTTTTAGTTTTGGCTTTTTCATTGGATTCTTCTTCCATTCTTCGGCAAATTTAGGCTCAAATTGTGTTTGTTCTATTACTTCTTCTGTCATCAATCATCACCTACTTCTTACCTTCAATTGTCACACTTGGAGATTGATCCCCTACAACAAAAATATATCTGTAAAGTGTGACTATTTTTTCACCATCAGGAGTACTAAGGGTAACAGTTTTTGTTTTCTTAGTTCCATGAGCACTAATTTCTTCAATAGCACCATGCCTACCCATCCATCTTCCACTAGTAACAAATCCATATGTTCCTACTTTAAGCTCGAATTTCTCTAGAATCTTTTGTTCAGGTAGAGAAATTTTTATGGTATCATGAGTAGCATAAGTTGAATTGTTATTTTCTTCTTTGCTAAGAACTATATTTCTTCCGTCATGTAAATTCAGTTGTATTAAACCATCTTTAATTGTGGTTTTGTTCTTTATTTGACACAGTTTTTCAGTTGTTTCGTTTTCATTTATTGGGATAGCTCTTAATCCTTTCTTAATTGTGTAAATCATCCTATAGTGCTTTTGCATCTTGGGCAAAGATAAAACATCCATAAACCCTAGAGGGTATTTTCTGTTTGTTTTAATTCTTCCATCAACAACAACATTTCTTTCATAGAGAATACGTTTAACTTCGCTCATGTTTCGTGCAAACTGGAACATATCTCTTAGTAGAATAGCTACAGGAATACAATCATAAGCTGCATGAGGACCAGGGGAAGGTCTGACAGCGTATTTATCGGTTTTTTTACTGATGGGGATATGTTTTGATACAACATATCTCTTCAGATGTCTTTTTCCACCGCCCTTGGTCATTCTGATTCCTCCTTGGTTTCTTCAGTGTCAGGAGTTTCTTCTTCTTCTCCTTCATCTAATTCATCAAGATCAAGATCTTCGAAATCTTCTTCGAGGATATTTTCATCATCTAGCATATCAAGATCTTCTAGTTCTTCTGCTAACTCTTCATCTTCGTCAAAAATATCTTCAGCTAATTCTTCATCAGATATTTCTTTTCTAGACCTTCGCTGAATAATAGCTCGTCTCTTTTTATCTCTTAAATTTAGTGAGGTTATCACAATATTACTTGGATGAACTGGAAAACTGACAATAGTTCCATCTGCTTTTTCTTTACTGTGTCCTTCAATATGAACTGCATATCTTTGTGGTAAAACCCTAATGACTTTTCCTTTAATTTCTGCGTCTTGTGATTTGTTTTTGAAGACTGTCACCTTATCGTTTCTGTGTATAGGCAAACGGCGGATACCATATTTTTCTCTTAATGCATGAGATAATAGAGCAGTCATTTTACGATTTCTGATATGATATTCAGCTTTGAAATGACTCTTCCTCTGTTTACGAGGTTGTATTGACTTTGTTTGTTTCATTTTAATCACCTATACGATTATGGATGCTTGATGAGCTATTCTTGGCCATTTTTCCGCTGCTTCCTTAGCAACTGGGCCTCTAATCTCGCTTCCAAGTGGGTCTCCTACTTCATTTGTAAGAACCACAGCATTTTCCTCAAATTGTATCCAATCTCCCGATCTTCTACGATAAGGGGAACGTTGTCTTACAATCACTGCAGGGAAGATTTGTTTTCTTCTTTGAGGTGTTCCTTGCTTTACTGATACTATAACCATATTTGCAACAGAAGCTTTGGGAATCCTGTTTAATCTTCCTCTATAATTTTTTACTGCAATAATTTGCACAATTCTTGCACCAGAATTATCTGCGCAGCGTAATCTAGAACCAACCATCAATCCTTTAGTGATATGAACTTGAGTCCTTCCGACTGTTTTTCTTTTTGCCATTTTATCACCTTAGTTTAGTTTTTGTATAACAACAAAACTCACAGTTTTTGCGAGTGGTCGGCATTCTGCTGCTAAAACCATATCGCCTTCCTTAACATTTAAACAAGGAGGGTTATGGGCAGAAATCTTTCCATGAGCACGTTCATATCTTCTGTACTTTTTCACATACTGAAGATAATCTCTCCTAATAACGACAGTTCGTTTCATTTTGTCAGAAACCACTTTTCCTGTGAAAATCCTCCCTCTAACTGGAAGTCTACCATGAAAAGGACAACGTGGATCTTCACATTCTGTGGAAGGTGGTTCCACTCCGGGAACACCTATATTCTTTACTTCACTCATTTTTTTGTCACCTCGGTAAAGCGTCTTATACCCATATTTTCCCATGTTAAAAACACAGGAAAACAATTTCGGCTCCAAAATTTCTTTTGGAGTAAGACGTCGCATACCTGTTTTTAGTTTTCATTTAATTTGAAACTATATCGACAGATTTTCTCCCTCATTTATCTTTTTAATAGTTGTTATTGTTAAGTTTTTTAAAAATCGAAATTAAATGCTGAAAAACCATTCAGAATATAATTAAATTATTCTTTCTTTTATTTGCTCATTAAAGAAAACCATTTTAAATAATAAATAGTCGATTTTACTTGCTGGGTAATAGTTAATACAATTTGTATCCGTTAATAAACCTTAAAAATTGTACTCTTACTCGCTAATGTAGTCAATAGTAACAAGAATATACAGGAGATATAAGATTGCCAAATTATAAATATTCAGTTCAAACAGATCCTGATAGATCAGCCAAAGCCTCTGCAAGAGGTATAGATGTTAGTAGAAAGGCAGCTCGCGAAGTTTGTAACACAATTAAGGGTATGACAATTCATCAATCTATTGAGTTTCTTGAGGCTGTAATTGATAAAAAACTTGCAGTCCCATACAAACGATTCAAAAATAATGTAGGACATAAAAGTAGCGTAGTTGGTTGGGGAAGTGGCAGATATCCTGTAAAAGCTGCAACAGAGATTCTTAAGGTTGTAAGAAATCTAGAAAACAATGCAGAAAATAATCAATTACAATTAGATAAATGTAGGATTACTCATGCTGTAACTCTACAAGGAACAAGACAACAAGGTATGTTTTACCGAGCTCATGGAAGTTCTTCACCTAAAATGAGACAATTTATCCATGTAGAATTAGTAGCAGAAGTAGCTGAGATGTGATAATTATGCCTACAACAAAAGACTATCTATTAAAAAAATACCAAAAAAATGCAATTGATGAATATTTAGCTGAAGAATTAAAAAATGCTGAATATGGGGGAGTTGAACTTCGAAGAACACCTTTAGGAGATCGTGTTCTTCTTAGAGTAGGGAGAGTAGGATTAGCGATTGGGGGAAGAGGAAGAAACATCCACAGGATTACTGAAGCGTTACGTGAGCAATATGATTTAGATAATCCACAAATTGAGGTAACCGAGGTAGAAAATCCAGAACTTGATGCCCGTATTATGGCATTTCGTTTAGCATCTTCTTTAGAGAGGGGACGTCATTTTCGTAGAAGTGCTCATGGTATAATTAGACGTATATTGTCAATTGGAGCCAAAGGTATTGAAATAAAGATTAGTGGAAAGATCACTAGTCAAAGAGCAAGAGTTGAAACATTCAGAGCTGGCTTTGTTGCAAAGGCAGGAGATCCTGCAGAGCGATATGTCGATATAGGAAAAGCAACAGCCCTTATACGACGAGGATTAATAGGTATTCAAGTTCGAATCATGAGGGGAGATGCAATTTTACCTGATGACATTTCTATTGAAGCTGAACCAACATCAACATCCATGATAGTGGATGTTGGTATAGAAGAAGAACCTGAAATCATCGAAGAAGTTAGTGAAGAAGTTATTGAAGAATTAGAAGAGTTTCCAGATATTGATGAAGAACTCGAAAAAATAACAGAAGAAGAGAGTAAGAAGAAAAAGAAGAAACCTAAAGACGAGTTTGAAGAACTGGAAGAAGTCGATAAAATTTCAAAATCAAAGAAAGAGGTTAAGGCTTCCAAATCAAAGAAAGAGGATAAGGAAGAAGAAAAACCAAAAGAAAAGTCCAAGAAGAAATGAAGGAGTGAAATGATGTGGCACTAATAAGATCAAGTGAAATTAGAAAGTTGAACAAAAATCAAAGACTCAAGAAACTGGACGAATTTAAGAAGAAGCTATTTACAATTCAATCCGAATTATCATCTGGTGGATCAATCGAAAATCCAGGTCAAATTCAAGAATATAAGAAAGCAATTGCAAGACTTGTGACTATTATGACTGAACTAGATGAGATTTAATGTCAAAAGAAAATCGTAATAAACGAAAATCTAGAGTTTGGCGAATTCTTTCTTCGTCACTAGTAGGTCTAGAAATAGAAATCAAACATAGTTCCTCTGAAGATTTAATTGGTGTAAAAGGTATTATTGAAGAGGAAACTTCCAATCTTTTAAGGGTTTCAACTGAAAAAAAGGTCTTGTGGATTCCAAAGTCAAATCAAGTTTTCCAAATTAAAATTACAGATGGAACCATAATCTTAGTTGAAGGATACATGATTAAAGGAACTCCAGAATCAAGAGTAAAGAAAAAAATTCCCAACTGGTAAATTCCGAATTACCAGTTCACAATAACCTATAATTTCAGGTTTATGGTGGTTTCTTCTGTGAGACTTATTGTTTCTCCTTCCTTTATATTATCTATATTTTCTACCATACTTTCAATTCCGTGCATCGATTGAAGATCACCTATCAAGGGAGATAGTTCTTTTGGAAAGTATGCTTGTTTTATAGGAGTGTTCAAAGGCAGTTTCTTATCTTTCTTAAACTTCCAAATTGCAGAATTTATTTCTAATAGTAATGATGTTAAATTTGTGAACACGGATTTTTTAATAATTTCTTCAGGTTTTGGAAACACTTGTATGTGAACGCTTGAATCATAAATTCCTCTATAGATTAAATCTGTAACAAATGGAATGATTGGAGCAAAAGCTTTGGTTAATTCTTTTACAATTTTATGAAGGGTGAACCAAGCAGCTTTTTGTTCTTTAATTTTGTATGTGCCATTTCTGTTGTAAGCTCTTCCTTTTACAAGTTCCACATAATGTGAAGCGAATGTTTCCCAAGCAAAATTTCGAAGAGTTTTAGCCGGTATTTGAAAATCATATATCTCATAACCTTTTTGAGATTCATCTATAGCCTTTGCTAATTCAGATAGTATCCATTCATCAGCCGGTTGTAAAGAAATTTCTGTTTCATCTTCGATTATAGGGAATCTACTAACAAATTTGGCAATATTGTAAAATTTGTTTATGAATTTGGAAATACCTTGTAATCTCTGTTGATTGAATCTGATATCAGAGCCATGACTTGCCTCAGCTGCTCCATAGAATCTCACAGCATCGCCGCCATATTTTTCAATCATTTTCTCAGGTTGTACAACAGTTCCTTTGCTTTTTGACATCTTTTCTCCTTTACTATTCACCACATGTCCTGAAATCCAAGCATGATTAAATGCAGGTTTATTATGAAGTTGAAGACCCCTTAACATAGTATAATGTAACCATGTTCGTACTATATCCTTACCTTGGGGCCTTATATCACATATAAAGGGTCTGCTGTTCAATTCCTTAAATAGTTCTTCATCTTTCTTGTTGTGAGGATATGTAGTTATGTATATTTCACTAATTGAAGAATCCATCCAAGTATCAAAAGTACGTGAATCACCTTCAAAACCCTCAGAGCTATTGCATTTTTCACATGTACCGAAGGGAGGGTCATCTTTCCAAGGTTGATAATAAGGTCCTGGTTCAGGTACATTGGGATGATTGCATTTTTTACAATACCATATGGGTACTTCTGTTCCATAATACCGTCTTCTGCTTATTGGCCAGTCAATCGAAACAACGTTCAACCAATCTACCCAAACCTGTCTCATGAAAGGTGGGAAAAAATCCATCTCTCGCGCATACTCATGTAACTTTGGAACATATTCTACTTGTTTTAGGTAATACTCAGGCATTGCTAGAAATTCTACTTCTTTCTTACATCTAGAACATATTGGAAAATTATGAGGTGCATCTGCTTTCTCAAGAATAAACCCTTGTTCTTCAAGATCAAAAGCAATTTGCTTTTTTGCTTCTTTCACTGTTAAACCAGTATAAGCAGGCACTTGTTCTGTTATCTTACCATCTGTATCTATCACTGTTTGGGGTTTTAATTGAAGTTCTCTAAATATTTGAACATCTCCTGAATCTCCATAAGCACATACCATCATTATACCGGTTCCAAATTCAGTTTTTGCATAATGATGGGGCATAATCAGCACTTCATCTTCAAATATTGGAGATATAGCGGTCTTCCCCTTTAAATGCAAATACCTTTCATCTTTTGGGTTAAAAATTACTACACCTATAGCTGGTATCAACTCAGGTCTAGATGTTGAGATAATTAACTCCTCACCTGTTTCTTTTACTTTAAACCTAATATCATAGAGTAAATGTGAACCTGACATATAATCAATTTCATTATCTGCTATGGTTGTTTTACATCGAGTACAATAATTATTAGGGCGATCATCTTCGTAAATTTGGTTTTCATTGAACAATTTAATGAAAGTTGCTTGAGTTAATGCTCTATACTGTTCTTCGTCAGTTTTGTAAACTTCGTCCCATTCAAAGGAATTATTACTGAATCCTAAAATTCTGCATACATGGAGTATTTGGTCACCTACACGGTCTAGGATTCTTTTGCACATTTTCAGAAATTCTTCTCTTGGAACATCATGCATGGATACCCTATATTCCTTCTCAGCTTGAACTTCAATTGGTAAGCCATTGCGATCCAAACACATTGGAAACAATATTTCATTTCCAGACATACGTTTATATCTAGCAATCATATCTATTCCACTATAATGAATAGCACCACCCATGTGCCAAGGAGCATTTGCATAAGGCGGAGGGGTATCTATACTATAGATTGGCTTTCCTGAGTTTTTGTTGAATGCAAAAAGTTTTTCCTTTTGCCAAATATTGAATAGTTCTATATCCTTTGTTTGTGGGTCATATGTTTTTTCTGTTAGTCTAGGAACGAATTCACTCACAGTCATCAACCTTTAATATTTCTGTTTTTCGTTGCTTTAAAAATAGAGTGATTACACACCCAATTAATATAAAGCCTCTATGTTTGCATTAAGATAAAGGCCATTTTAAAAAACTTCGTCAACTTTTCTTAACTAGAGAAAAAGAATGAAAACTTAATGTGTTTTCATTACTTTTTTTATAGGTTCCTCTTCACTTCTATCTTCTGGTCCTCTGAAATATGATAGAACTGCTCCCAAAAAGGTTACAACAGCATATACCCCAAATACCCATTTGAGTCCAATTGCGTAATTTACTTCTCCATAAATAGGTAGGCCATTTTTATTTGAAGCAAGACCTACTGCGAAAGAAAGAATAGCTGTAGAAATAGCTGTCCCCAAGCTTATCCCTACACTGGTTGTTAAACCATGTAAAGCGCTTGCTATCCCAAGTTTTTCCTTTGGTGCAGCGCTCATAATACTGTTGCCATTGGGAGATTGAAACATTCCTATACAGATACCTATCACAATTGCCGAGACAATATATATCGACAGATGAGCATTAACATCAATTAATGCTGAAAGAACTGCAAGCATTATGGCAACACCCAACATTGCTCCAGTACATAAATATCTTGCATCAACTGTGTTCGATAATTTTCCTGAAACTGCTGCAAAAATTGCCATACCAACAGCTACTCCTGAAAGTACTAAACCAAGTTCAATTGGAGTATGGGTTATACCAAATCTCGGTAAAAACAAGCTAAATTGATAGATAATAACTATATACCCTTGATGTTTTAATATAGCAGTAACTAAACCTATTGAAATCTTCTTGTTTTTTAACATCTTGAAATCAAGCAGAGGATTAGACGTTTTTCTTTCCCACCATATGAAAACTATAAGAACAAGAAGACTGAAACCCAGAGCTAGCCCCGCCAAGATTCTCGCGTTCGGAATAGTTTCTGTTTCAGGAAAGATACTGAAGCTTAAAACTAAAATCATTAGAAATACTGCAATTAAAAAAGATCCAAGATAATCTGCTGTTCTCTTTTCTGCTAATGGTGGAGTTTTTGGAATATTAAAATGTACTAACACTAATCCGATAGCTGCAATTGGAAGATTAATTAAAAACACACCACCAATATTCCAATATTGACTTATTACAGTACCAAAAACAGGTCCTAAGATTACTGCTATAGAAATAACAACATTGTTTATACCTACTGCAGTTCCTCTATTCTTCTTAGTAGTAAATCTAGTTACAAGAGCCATTCCATTTGCCAGCATTCCTGTAGCTCCTAGAGATTGGATAACTCTACTGAGCACTAACCACCAAATAGAACGAGTAAGAAATTCAATGGACAAATAACAGAAAAGTGACCCAATAGCAAAACAAATCATTCCATACTGAAATATTCTTTTGTTGCTGAATCTGTCACCTAAATCTCCTGCGATAACTGTAAAAGCCATCATTACAAGAAGATATGAAAGCATCACCCACTGTATTTGTGTAGGTGTAACATCTACAAAGTTCCATGTTAATTGTGGAATGCCACCAAATTCACTGAGAGACAGGATTGTATAGCCGTAGAGAAATCTTATGTTATCCAAAATTACTACCACAATGGAAGCATCTAAGGAGGACATGAAAACCCCTATACCTACAGTACTAACTAGTGTGACAATTTTCAATTGCGTTCCTGAAGGCATTTCAGAGCCATTGTTGTTAGAACTCATAATGGATATCCTCCTTTCTATTATTTCTTCATTATAAGACTTTTGTATCTAAGATGCATTAACTTGAGCAATGGATAAGAAAAGAACTATTATTTATATATCCAAATATAAAACATCATATGCAAATTGTTATTGTGGTCTAAAATGAACCAAACTGAATACCTAAATCATCCTTTGATTAAGCAAAATACAATTGAAGCAAGATTATACCAACAGACACTCTTTGCTTCTTGTATAAAAGAAAACTCTCTAGTTATTTTGCCAACGGGTTTAGGTAAAACAGTACTTTATCTTATGATTACAGCACAAAGGCTAGAAAAATTTCCTGAAGGTAAAATTGTTTTCTGTGCCCCAACAAAACCATTACTTGATCAACATGAACGCACAACTCGTAACTCACTTAATATTGATCAAGACAAAATTGTTCAAGTTTCTGGGCAAATTGATCCAAAGAAACGCAAGGAGATTTGGGATAATGGCCAAGTATTCATCACTACGCCTCAAACCATACAGAATGACATAATTCAAAGAAGAGTCAAACTGGAGGAAATTATTTTTCTATGCTTAGATGAAGCACATAAAGCTGTTGGGGACCATAGCTATGTTTTCATCGCGGAACAATATCGAAAAAGAGCTACCAATCCTTTATTGCTTGGCATAACAGCTAGTCCTGGTTCAAAAATTGAAAGAATTAATGAAGTTAAATCAAATCTTGGAATCACTAACATTGAAATGCGTGATGAAAGTTCAGATGATGTTAGGCAATATATACATGAAATTGATGAAAACTGGGAAATTATTCCACTATCAGACGAATTTAAAACAATTATTGATACACTAAATGGGCTCTTCAAGGTTATCCTAGAGGGATTAAAAGAACTTAAGATTATTAAATCAATCTCCCCAAAAAATAATCCCAGGAGGGAATTATTACAGTTAAGAGCAAGGGTAAATGAAATCTACAGTAATTCAGACCAAGAAGATAGAACAGACTTCTTCAGAGCCATGTCTTTGGTAGGTAATTCAATTCGATTATCTCATGCCATAGAACTTATTGAAACACAAGGAATACCTTCACTGAGTAAATATTTAGAAAAACAAATCAATGAGATTAAGTTTGGGAAAGGAAGTAGAGCACTAAAAGAACTAATGTTCTCAGATGAAATGCGACAAGTTGTAGAATCTGTTCAAACTCTTCAAGAAAAGAAAATTATTCACCCAAAAATTGAAAGATTAAAGGAAATTGTATCTGAGGAATTATCGAGTAATCCAAACAACAGAATACTCATTTTTGCACATTTCAGAGTAGCTGCCAAAATAATTAGTGAAGAGCTAAACAAAATAAATGGGATAAATTCCCACTGGTTTGTAGGGCAATCTTCCGCAAGAGGAGATAAAGGTCTTTCCCAGAAAGAACAAATTGAAATCATGCAATCTTTTCGAGATGGAACTTACAATGCATTAATTTCAACCAGTGTTGCAGAAGAAGGGTTAGATATTGGTGAGTGTGAGTTAGTAATTTTCTATGATGCTGTCCCAAGTGCCATAAGATTAATTCAAAGAAAGGGACGAACAGGAAGAAGAAAGGAAGGAAAAGTAATTATGCTCATTGCTGAGGGGACTAGAGACGAAGCATACATGTGGTCATCTAAGAGACAAGCTCAAAAAATGAAAAAACTCGTGAAGAGACTTGAAAAACCCTTAAAAAAGAAAGAAACAACAACGAAAGATAAACAAAAAGGAATTATGGATTTTCTCGAAGAAGCAGAAAAAGTTTCAACCAAGACACAAGAATATCAAGAAGAAAAACTAGAAGAACTAGAAAACCTCGAAAAAGAAACTAAAGAGGTTAAATTCGTTAAAGAAAAGGGAAAAATCAAAGTAATTTGTGATAGTAGAGAAAGAAATTCAGTCGTTATTAAAGAATTGATGAACAAAGATGTAGAACTAGGATTTGAAAGATTAGATATTGGTGACTATATTTGTTCAGATCGAATCGTAGTGGAGAGAAAAACTGGTGATGATTTTATCAAATCAATTTTAGATAAACGGTTATTTGTGCAAACAAAAGTATTGGTAGAAAGTTGTGCAAAACCAGTGATGATTTTAGAAGGAGACTTCAATTTATTCAGTTCGTCACTTCACCCACATGCACTTGCTGGAGCTTTAACTTCTTTAGCTACAGATTTTAGACTCCCAATTATTCACACTCAAAATCAAAAAGAGACAGCAGAAATTCTATTTGCTTTGGCAAGAAGAGAACAAGAAGAGAGAAAAAGAAGTATTTCAATTGGTAAGAGAAAGGGAATAGGTCTTAAGTCGCAATTAGAAGAAGCTATTGCTTCGTTACCACATGTTGACCACAAGATAGCTAGTAGAATGCTGAAGCATTTTGGATCGGTTAAAGAGATTATGAATGCGAAATTAGAGGATTTCTTTGAAGTACGTGGTGTTGGTGAGAAAATCGCTTCTGACATAGTTGATTTTATTTATACAAACTATAACGAAATTGAGACGGGAGAAGAGATAAAGGGTATGAAGGATGAATTAGAGTTCTTAAAAAGAGAAAAGGTAAAAAAAGAACCTAAGAACTCAGAGAACGGAGAGAATCAATAAGAGAACGAATTGAAGAAGAAATTGATGATATCTCTTTGGGATCTGATGTTTCTTTTAATTTGGCATTCAGATCGGTTATTTTTTCCAGCATTATTTTTGCGGTATCTGCTAAAGCAGGTGGTAATGAACTGAAATCATATGAACTGAAATTGTTTGGTGAAGAACTTGCTGCTGGTTGTTGAGCTTCTGATGTTTTAGTTGGGGGCATTTCAGATTTTGAATCCACCAGAACATATTCTTTTTTACATTTTACACAAACAACTTTTCCATCTTTTTCATAAAGAGGTTCTACACAAACAGGGCATGCCTTATTGATCATCTTCCAACCCTTTAGAAGTAAGTCAGCTCCTGCAGCGACAGAAGCATCTGATTCTTTTGATGGAGACATATGAAAACAGTGAAAAGTTACTATAAAACGTTAATTGTCTTTCACAAGTAAATAATGAATATCCCAGTAATACATTCTATCAAAAGAAAATAGTTAAGCTCCTAAGACTAAGAAATAAGTACTGTGATTCTGAATGGCTAAAAAAATAGAACGAACAATTGAATCCATTCCTAAGTTGTCTGCAAAACCAGATAAAGGGAGAGTTATTCTCAAAATAGAAGATTTGCTTACAGAAAAACCTCGAGCTAGTGTAAGAGAGATAGATGATACCTACAAACTGATAAAGATGCTAAAAAACGCTGCAAAATTCTCTTATAAACCTCCAAAAGTTACTGGAAAGTAATTACTACTTGTTCTGCCCAAGAAAAGATAAAAATCAGCACCAGCTTCAGTGGAATCATCAAAATCATTTGATGGACTCATAAAGTAATAAAAGAAGTACAATATAAAATTTTAATTGTCTTTTATATTCATCTACCAAATACGTAAGTAATACATCCTATCATTATGTAAAATGGGGTTGGGAATTAAAGTAACAAATGGTTATGCAAATGACAGAAGAATCTGAAAAATCAATAGAATTAAACCCTAAGATAGAGATTAATGTGGACAGTAGAAATAAGATTTTGAGATTTCAGGATTTATTACAGGAAAAACCAAGAGTAAGTGTAGAAGAAATTGAAGGGATGGATAGGTTGATTCGAATGTTGAAAAACGAAAAAAAATCTCCATTTTACACCTCAAAAGATGACAGTGAGTAGAATTCTTATTAGGAGAGATTAGTATAAAAAAATGTCTTGCAATAAACTAACCATGTTCCTTCTTTCTTTAGCATGTAACGTGAAAGCATGGGTACTTTAATTTATTATTATGCATTTCCTCTTTCTTTTTTAGAATTATAAGAAAACATTTTTAAAAGTAATAAATTAGGAAGAATGCAGTAAGAAAGGGGCATTAGCTCAGCTTGGTTAGAGCACTCGGCTGATATGTTATTTGTTTGTTAAGCATTTAACTCAAAAACCGGGGGGTCGTAAGTTCAAATCTTATATGCCCCACCACTTCTTGTTTTCTATTCGCATTCTACTATTATCTTCTTACACTTCTCTTTTTAGATTTTATTAAAGTATATAGTCAGCTGGGTCTGGTTCTAATAGAGGGGCAAATATTCTTGGTTTATATGTATATATACTATAAATCGGAATACCTCTTTTCAAAGATCCCCATTTATTTTGAGGTGGTTCTAGTCTCAGATTGGGTATTTCATGATAGTTCTCATTATACATCCATTTCCCTTCTTCTCTCCTAATATAACAGTCACCTTTTGTTCTTTCATAGTCATCCTTAATTTCCTTAGCATCGTCTGCTCGGATTCGTGCAAGAACAGTTTTTTGGTCACTTGGATTAATTATCGAAACTCCAAAAGAAGGAGGTACAACTATAACATCAAATTTTTGCGCTCTTATCATTACAGTATCTTTGATTTTCTCATGGGTCTCCCCGAATTGTTGGAGTAAGAATTCCGAATATCCTTCAACAACTTGATAGATCTCGGAAAAACGATACCCAGTACCTGCAAAGGACCTATAATAACCAGAAGTCTTGTAATATTCATCTCCTAATTTTCCAGCTTGGATAATTAAGAAATCAAATCTCATTACATCCCATAGGGGTTTATCTTCAACTTTCTTTACCCCCCGATAGATTCTAAATACTTCTTTACCCTTCTCTTTTCCTTCCCATTCATTTTCCAACAAAAAATTAGAAATATCCTCAACTTTGTGAATCAGCACATCCTTCACACTAATTTCACTTTCACTGTATCTTAGTGTAGTTTCTTCACTACTAATGGGCAACCCTGTGCTTTCCCTTAAGTCCATTCTGCTCATCTCTTACTTATTTACAACTAGAAACTATAGAAATAATCTTCTCCTTCATCAGTGATTTTCCAACTATCTAATGCTCCCACCTTAAAATTCTTTAAATAATCTTTTTCTGTTAATGAATTTAACACTTCAATGAGAATAGATTGTTCCACTTTCTCGCCTCTTGGAGCATAAAGGTTATTTAGCTGGAACATCACATCTGAGAGATTTAAACCCCTGTTTAGCGAAACAAAAATATCTAGTAAGTCAATTTCTATCTGTTGTTTCTCCACCATTATTATCAGAATGTTAACTATTTGTTCTTTCTAAAAATATTTCCCTATTATTTCTCATAATTTCTAAAGACTCATAACCAAAAAGATAATAACAAATCTTGAAATTTTGTCTAAAGTGCTATACTGAAGCATAGTTCTTTAGTTTACCTTACTCCGAGGAGATACCATGACAAAGAAACAGGAAGAAAAGAAAAGAACATCAGTAGAACGTTATATGTTAAAACATGAACTAGACAAATTAGAGTCCAAAAAAAGTTTTAACATGTCTACAAGTTTAGTTACCCTATATATTCCTCCCGGTACTAGGTTATCTGATGTTAATGCCCAGTTGCGTGATGAATATGGAACTGCAACAAATATTAAAGACAAAAGCACTGGAAAAGCTGTCCAATCTGCGCTTTCCTCTATCATGTCTAGGATAAAAACTATTCCTGATTCTGGAGAGAATGGCCTTGTTATCTTCTGTGGAATTACTCAAAACAATAAGGTGGAATTCTTCCTAATTAGCCCTCCAGATCCCGTAGGAATTAAGCTCTATCTCTGTGATTATGTGTTTCATATTAATCATCTTAAAGAGATGTTAGAAAGTAAACAAAGGTATGGGTTAGCATTAATTGCTCGAGGAGGAGCAACACTAGCAACTGTTCAAGGCTCCCGATTAGATATAATTCGTGATGAAGAATCTAATGTTCCTGGTAAACATAAAATGGGTGGTCAGTCTCAAGCTCGTTTTCAAAGATTAACTGAAGAAGCGGCTCAAAGATGGTATGGTAAAATTGCAGATATCATGAATACTGTTTATCTTGAAGATTTTCCCGTTGAAGCAATAGTAGTTGGTGGTCCAGCTTTATCTAAAGCAGAATTTTTGGAAAGTAAGGAAATAGATTATCGATTGCTTGAAAAAGTCATAGGAATCTATGATATAGGATATTTGGGTTCAGTTGGGATTCGAGAACTTTTAGACAAAGCAGCAGATAAATTGTCTGATTTTGAGTTAGTTAAGGAGCGTCAACTCACACAAAAATTCTTGGAACATTTGGGAAAGGATACAGGACTAGTTACTTATGGAGAAAAGGAAGTTTTAGAGGCATTAGAAAAAGCAGCTGTTGAAATTGTTTTAGTAAGCGAAGATGTAGATAGAGTCAATATGGAAATTAAATGTGATGGATGTGATTATACAACCACTGAGTCTGTAAAAAGCAAAGATTACAATGATTTCATAAAAAAATTATCTGATAAAAAATGTCCTGAATGTGGAAATTCCAAATTGTATATTGAAAGTGAAAGTGATTTAATAACTGAATTGAATGAAAAAGCCGAGAATACTGGTGCCACTCTAGAGGTCATTTCATCTGATCACGAGGATGGGGCTATGTTATACAATGCATTTGGTGGGATAGCAGCAATTCTCCGATACAAATTATATGATGGTTATTAGAGAAAAAAAATCTATCCTTGAACCACTGTTCCAATTTTTTCTCCATCTACAATTCTCAGAATGTTTTTAGGTTCAGAACCATTTGTGAATATTAGTCGTAAATCGGATCTTTTTACAATTTCACAACCTACTCTATCAAAGAGGGCGTATTTTCCTGGTTCTTCATCTTGTTGTGATATGATATCTAACAGTTGATCAGCTGAAATTATATCTAATGGTTTTGCATCCTCATATTGATTTGGATCTTTATCATACACCTTGTCTACATTTGTCAGATTTATCAACATGTCAGCACCCCAATATTCGGCTAGAAGTGCTGCAACAGCATTTGTAGATTGTCCTGGTTGAAGACCTCCAGTAACAACGATTTTACCAGATGAAAGCGCTTCACCAATTTCTTCGAATGAACGAGGAACAAGCAAATATGCTTTATTGTGGAGTGAAGCAATTATTAGTAAAGCATGAATTCGAGTTGATTCTACTGCAAGAATGTCTTTGAAAGTAGATACATGCCCAAGGACATCGCTTGCTTGAATGATAACTCTAGCTAATTTTCCTCCTCCAACAACTACTGCAATTTTATGTCCTGCTTCATGGAGAGTGTTAATGGTTTCAACAATTTCCTTTATTTTCTCAACATTTAGAACCATTTCTTCTTTGTATAAAACAGAACCGCCAAACTTTAGTACAATCTTCTTCATTAGTATCGCTACAAAGTTATTAGGATGATAGCTAAATAACGTTTTTTCTCAGAAAGTCATTTTTCTCCCATTTTTATACAACAAAGAAGAGAATCTTTTTTAATAAACTTTCAAAGGTGCAAACAAATAAACTGAGGACTGTAACATGGACTTTAGTCAAAGAAATCCTATTGAGAAGGTTTTTTCTACTACAGATGAAAAGATATCGATCGCAGGATGGGTTCAACAAGTTCGCAATCTTGGAGGATTACGATTTATTCAACTACAAGATAGAACAGGGATTGTACAAATAGTTTTACCCAAAAAGAAAGTATCTGAAGAGATATTTGCTTTAGATTTTCAAGAAGGAGATATAATTGCAGTTACCGGAAATGTCGTAACCAATGAAAGTGCCCCAAATGGAAAGGAAGTCCTTCCGTCTGAGATTGAAATTATCAATAAAAGAACTCAAGAGTATCCAATTTCAGTTGGTGATAAGATTGAAACAAACCCTGATAAGAGATACGACTATAGGTTCCTAGATTTAAGAGATAGAAAGGTTGCACACATTTTCGAAATTGAGAGTACAGCTGCTTATGCAATTCAACAATATTTTAGAGATAACGACTTCTTACAGTTCTTTTCAGCTAAAATTGTTGGTTCAGCAACAGAAAGTGGTGCTAGTGTTTTTGAAATAAACTATTTTGATAAAAAAGCATACTTAGCACAATCCCCTCAATTCTATAAACAAATGATGTTAATGGCGGGATTTGAGAGAGTTTTTGAAATAGGACCTGTTTTTCGAGCAGAGAAACACCATACCAATCGTCATTTGTGTGAGTATACATCTATAGATTTTGAAATCTCATATATTAATGATCAAAAAGATGTCATGAAAGTTATACAAGGCGCAATTGGTTTTGCTCTCGATACAATAAAAACATCTAGAGCTAATTCTCTTGAAGTATTGGGAGTTCAAATTGATGATCAACCCAAAGAATGGCCAATAATCACAATTCCTGAATGTAATGAAGTTTTAGCAAGTGAAGGAAAAGAACTAGACCTCTATGAAGATTTAGACGCTGAAGCAGAGGGAATTATTGGTAGGTATGCAAAAGAGAAATGGAATTCAGACTTTGTATTCGTAGACCAATATCCTTGGAAAATTAGACCATTCTATACTATGAAAGATGATGAAGATCCAAGATTGACTAAATCTTTTGATCTCTTGTTCAAGGGACAAGAATTAACCACTGGGGGGCAAAGAGAACACAGAGTAGATATTTTAGCCAAGCAAGCTGTTGAAAAAGATTTCAAGCTTGAAGAGGTTGACAGTTATCTACAGTTCTTTAGAAATGGAGCACCTCCACATGGAGGAAGTGGTACAGGAATTGAAAGATTTGTGCAAAAAATCCTTGAATTACCTAATATTAGAGAAGCAAGATTACTTCCAAGAGACCCAACAAGACTCCATCCATAATCTTCAATCAATTTCAAATCAAGATGAAAAATCTTAAAAAACAAATGAAATTCATTATAGTAGTTAAACATTAAGACTCAGCGGGGATAGCCAAGCGGCCAACGGCGGCGGACTTAAGATCTTGGTTTTAAACCTGAGATAAGGGTTAGAAAAAAAATAAGTCATCCGTTCTTTAGTAGTTCGGGAGTTCGAATCTCCCTCCCCGCACCATTCTTACCTTATGGAAATTTTTTCACTGTTTGGTTTAACCTTAAGCTATATGGTTTATCCTCTTTACCTATATATTAAAATTGTTTAACCATGCAATTAAGAGCTTGTTCTAACCAATTAAAAAAATGATTAAATAAAGCGATGTTATTGGTATCATAGTGATACAATTGTCTAAAAACGAAGTCAAAATGTATGAAGAATTATTAGAACTCTTGGAAAAGAGGTTTGACAATGGAGAAATCGATAAACAAAACTATGTCGAATTGAAAGATCGTTATCTCCAAAAGCTTGATGATGCTAAAGAAAATTTTGAACAACACAAAGAAGCTTCTCAGATTTATACTGCAGGAGTTAAGGTATCAACTGATAAATCTCTTTCAGTTGCTGGATCAACTAAAATCTCAGGTGGTCATATTGGAAAGGATATTCGCATCGCAGGTTCTGGAAAAATTGATAATGATGTTGAATGTAACAACTTGAAATCCGCTGGTTCTCTAAAGAGTAATGGGAACATTACTGCCCATGGAGACATCAGTACTGCTGGATCTTTTAAGTGCGCTGGTTTCTTACATGGAGATCAAGATGCAAAATTCGCAGGTTCAGCAAAAATAGGCCTAGAAACTATTCTCAAAGGCAGAATTGTAACTGCTGGTAGTTTTGCTACTGGAGGAATCTTACAAGCTGAAAGCGGTGCAAAGTTCTCAGGTTCTGCTAGAATTGAAGGTAATCTATTATCTCAAGGAATTGTTGAAGTAGCAGGGCGAATTTTAGTAGCAGGAGACGTGGTAGGTGATGATATTCATATCAATAAGGGAAAAGATTTCCTTAGTCTAAGATTTAGAAGTCTCAAAAAATCTATAGTTGAAGGGCATGTTTTAGGTACTGGTGAAGTATATTTAGCCAACACTACTGTAGAGGGCGATGTT
This sequence comes from Candidatus Heimdallarchaeota archaeon, assembly GCA_021399345.1. Taxonomy (GTDB): domain Archaea; phylum Asgardarchaeota; class Heimdallarchaeia; order Heimdallarchaeales; family Heimdallarchaeaceae; genus UBA460. The sequence goes on along the minus strand of JAAFKI010000014.1, from coordinate 22,627 downwards.
AAAGGTCTCAAAGTAGAAATCGGACCATATACCAAAGTAGAAGGTATTGTTTTCTATGTCGATTACATAGATGTTGACAAAAGAGCTGGTTTGGCTAATGAACCAGTAAAAATAAGCCATGAAAAACTAAGATTGTAATCAAGATAATGAAACAGAAAGGTGAAAATAATGGAAAAAACAATTAAAGAAACAAACGAAAATGTTGAACAGAGAGCTACAATCAGCTCTGCTGGGAGTTTAAAGGAAACAGAAGATTTAGTCAAAGTCTCTGGGTCAGGAAGTATATCCAGTGGAATTATCCCTAAATTTGTCAAAATTTCAGGTTCAGGAAAACTTGGTGGAGATTTTAAATGCAATGGAATAAAATCCACAGGATCATTAAAGGGTGAAGGAAATTTGACTTCTTTGGGTACAGTTAGAAGTTCTGGATCCTTTGGTATATCTGGAGGACTTGTGAGTGAATCTTCTGCTAGGTTTAGTGGCTCTGCAAAAATTGGTCAAGATGCTAACATATTAGGTCCAGTTAAATCTTCTGGATCTTTCAAGGTTGGTGGAGATTTCATTGGTAGCAGTGATGCTAAATTTTCAGGTTCAGCAAGGATTGATGGAGAAACTACTGTACAAGGTTTCGCTAAATCATCTGGATCTTTCAAAGTTGGTAAGAATCTACAAACAAATAATGGATTAAAATCTTCAGGATCCATAGGAGTAGGTGGAAATCTACTATCACAAAAAGATGTTACAGTAGAGGGAGCAGCTAATGTTAAAGGAAACTTAGTAGGAGAAAATGTAACTCTAGGTTTGAAAGGGTGGAAAAGATGGTTAAATCTAAGAATAGGTGGTTTTGTCAAATACCCATACAAAATTGGCGGTAACTTATTTGCAAAAAATAACGTGGATATTAGAGCTACATCAGTTACTGGTGACGTAAAAGGATACGATGTTGTTATTGGTCGTCGTTCAGAAGTTGGTGGAAAGGTTTACTTTGTTAATTCTCTCAAAGTTAAACGTAGAGTAATATTATCGGAAGAACCTACTCAAATAAAAGCTGAAGAACTAAAACTATAGTTCTAGCTTCTCCTTTTTTCTTTTCCCTCAAAACAAAATATTCTTTAATCTCTTTTGCATTCTTCAAATGATAATCCATGTTAGGTAAACTAGGGTCTGCTCTTAACACCGCAATTTCTAAGATTCTTAGAGGTGGTCCTCCAGATAAAGAGCAAATTCGCGAATTAAAGAATGCAATGTTAAAAGCTTTATTAGAAGCTGATGTTCAATTCGATTTAGCTGCAGAGGTAGTTAATGAAGTTGAGCGTAAATCTATGGATAAGGGACTTCCGGATGGTTTATCTCGTAAGAAAAGTGTTTTATCAATCATACACGATGAGCTTTCTAAGTTTCTAGGAACAAAGGTTTACCCCCTAACATTACATCCAGACAGACCAACACTAATAATGTTGGTAGGGATCCAAGGATCAGGAAAGACAACTACTGCAGCAAAACTAGCAAAATATATTCAAAAAAGAGGTAAGAAGGTTGCAGTTGTAACTGTCGATAATTTTAGACCCGGTGCTTATGAACAATTGCAACAACTTTGCTCAAGTATTAAAGTCCCTGTTTATGGAGACCCTGAAAACAAAAATACTGTCAAAATTGCAGCAGATGGTGTTAAGAAGTTTTTGGATGAAAAGTATAATGCCATCATTATTGATACAGCTGGACGTCACAAAGAAGAAAAAGCTCTTCTTAAAGAAATGAAAGAACTCACTGTCAAAATAAAACCAGATGAGATAGTACTTGTTGTAGATGGAAATCTCGGACAAGCAGCTCATGATCAAGCTTCTGCCTTTGCAGAAGTAACCAAAGTTGGTTCAGTTATCGTAACTAAGATGGATGGTTCAGCTAAGGGAGGTGGAAGTCTCTCTGCAGCAGTAGCAGCCAATGTTCCAATTAAATTCCTTGCCGATGGTGAAGATATCGATTCTTTGGAGGAATTCAACCCAACTTCATTTGTAGGAAGACTTATTGGAGTAGGGGATTTAGAAGGTCTTTTGAAAGAAGTACGAGAAATGGAAGCTCTTCCCTCAAAAGAAGAAGCAATGAGTATGTTAAGTGGTAAAATCTCCTATAGACAAATGATGGAATTGTTAGACACTTTCAGCTCCTCTGGTTCGATGAAGAGAATGCTTTCAATGATTCCAGGATTAGGAATGACTATAGATGAAGATATGCTCGATGTTTCAAAGGACAATATGAAGAGATTCAAAGTCATTATGACCTCTATGACAAATGAAGAACTAGATGGAAAAACCAAATTAGGGAGTTCTAGGGTTCAACGAATTGCTAAAGGTAGTGGGAGACCTGTATCAGAAGTTAGAGAACTAATGGCCCAACACAAGATGATGACCAATCTGGTAAAACGCATGCGTAAAGGAAGACGCGGAGGAATGCAAATACCAGGAATACCACCTGGGTTATTAGGACAATAGACAATCACTAAATGTGAAATCGTATGTCTCAACTTTTTTTCATCTTAAACGCTCCTCCTTTATCTTTTATTAAATCCAATTTATATAAAAAAAATACAGAGATGGAAGAATCCGCTCCTTACATCAAATCAATTGCAGATTCTTTTTTTCTGTCCAATCAATTCAGAAAGAATCTTTTTCTTTATTACTGTACAAGCTACCAAAGAATACCATATGTAATTACTTTCGAAGGTAGCGAGTTAAGGTATCTTGGTCCTAGCTTCTTTTCATCAGCACACCTAATACTACGAGCAAAAAATCACATAATAAATCCTAATTCTCAAGATGGAAGACTTACTCCAGGAATTTCAGTTCTAGAGCAAAGTAGCGATTGGATCTTTGAAAAGCACAAAGAAGATAAGATAGTTCAAGTTATTCCTACATGTGAAGATGAATTAGAATTTTCACAAGAAATCGCTAAACATTACAATGTCTTTGCTTATGGTTTCGAAAAACTACCTTTATCAATCAATTCAAAAAAGATGTTCTTGAAGCATCTAGTAGTTGATGAGCAAGTAATTATTACCAATTATCTTTTGGAGAGTGTTAGATAGGATGACTCTGCACAAAAAAGCAATAGATATACTAAAATCATATTCCTTGTGTGATTATTGTCTAGGGAGACAATTCTCTAATTTGTCAACAGGAACTACAAACAAGAATAGAGGTTCAACAATTAAGGCCTTTCTAACTCTATTTTATTCAACTGATATTACAGATGATACTGTCTTAATTCTTCAGGCTTTGTCAAGAGCAGACAATAAATTGGCAAAAAACACTCTAAGCAGAAATAATTTTGAAATAGAGAATTCAGAAGAGTGTTATATCTGTCAGAATACTCTGACTGAAAATTCAGAAGAAATCATACAAGAGGTTTTACCAGAAATTAAAGATTATGAATTTCAAACTTTCTTGATTGGTACTTCACTACCTAAGGAGTTCTTTGAAAGAGAGAGAAATCTGAAAGAAGAATTCAATGTTGTGCAAACTGAATATCTAAAGCAAGAATTTAATCGCTTGATAGGAGGGAGAATTGGGGAGTTTCTTTCAAAAGAAACCGATTTTCAGTCCCCAGAAATTGTCATAGAAATAAATCCTTTAACCTACTCTATAGTCCTCAAGTTGAAATCTTTGTATATTTATGGTCGATATCGAAAATATATCCGAACTCTACCTCAGACACGTTGGCCTTGTAGAAAATGTAAAGGAAGAGGATGTATTGAGTGCAATCATACTGGTAAAAAACATCAGGAATCTGTTGAGGAGCTTGCAGAATATGAAGCACTTAAATTAACACATGGATACAAAGGCGTGTTACATGGAGCGGGAAGAGAGGATATAGATGCCTTGATGTTGGGTACAGGAAGACCTTTTGTTCTAGAAATAGTGAAACCAAAGGTACGAACCATAGATTTGCGTGAGCTTGAAAAAAACACAAACCAATATGGTAAAGGAAAAATTGATGTTTCTGAATATAGATGGTCTTCAAAAAATGAGTTGAGAGATTTAAAAAGCAGTGCAGAAAGAACCGTAAAAAAGTACAAAGCTCTTATTACTTTTAAAGAGCCAATTTCTGAAAAGAAAATCAAAGAAATTGAAGAATTCTTTCAAAACCGACCAATAGACCAACGAACACCTCAGAGAGTTTCTCATAGAAGAGCAGATCTTATAAGAAAAAAAACAGCATTTTCTGTTCAATGTTCAAGAATTAATGAGACTCATATTGAAGCCATAATAACCTGCGATGGTGGTTGTTATGTTAAAGAACTAATTTCAGGGGATAATAATCGAACAAAACCCAGCATAGCAGAGGTTATAGGTATAGAAGCTAAATGCAAGGAATTGGATGTCATTGAAATTCAGGATGGGTTCAATGAAGCGTGAAATAGAAGCAGTAGTTTTGAAAGTTAGTTTTACAATCACCAGAACAGATAACGAAAAGATTAAAAGTTACATCGAGGGACTTTGCTCACTTGTATAGATTAAACATAAAGGTGTAAAGTATGCGTAAATCCAAAGGTTATCGTGCTAGAACAAGACATCTCATGAGGAAGCATACAAGAGATAAAGGTATTCGACCTTTAGATTATCTATTGCGTGATTTCAACGAAGGTGATATAGTGGACATTATTATTGATTCAGGTGAACATAGAGGAATGCCTCACAGAAGATATCATGGTAAAACAGGAGAAATCACAAAGAAACAAGGTAAAGCTTTCATTGTTTCAATAAGACAAGGAAATGCTATGAAGCAGATTATTGCCGTAAAGGAACATTTACGCTTAAGTCGTTCTGTTATTCAAGTAGAAAATAAGTGAAGTGAGTTTATGCCTAGAGAGGGTCTCGAGAAAAAACCATTAACAATTTCTGAAGCTATGCGCATTTTACAGGAAAGAAGTGAAGAATCAGAACTTTCCTACTGGCAAAGAGTTGCATTTGAACATGCCATGCAAAATGCTAGAATTGAACCTGAAGAATCGAGAGAAATAGTTGAGAAATTAATTAAAAAATATACATTATCTGAACTCTCTGCATATACTATTGCTAATATACTTCCCCCATCTATAGAAGAGCTGAAGGATTTGCTCTCAAAAGAACCACAAATACTAACAGATTCTGATATCAAAGAAATCTTTAATATTATTAAGCCATTTATCGACAGAGAACCCAAATCTGCGTAAAACTTCAATATTGGATTAATACCAAGAAAGCAAAAACTTTTTTTGCATTTAGACTTAGTTAAGGTGAGAGTATCATGGTAAACAATCAACATTCCAGATCAAACAAACGTCCTGAGAAATCAACAGAAAGCAATGATTTCATTATTGGTCCCGTTACTCGTGTAAAACATACGAAAAAAGATGAATCACGAATTCTAGTTCTAGACTATTTACCAGATGGTAAGGGTTTTGGACAAACCAAACAAAGGGAACCTACAATTCAGGCTATCGGTACAACATGGTTTAGTTTACTCGATATTGTTGTTGAAAAAAGGAGCAGTTACCCTCAATTCACAGAGCTACCTCTACCAAAAATCAGTGAAAAAACTCCAATTAGACAAATCAAAAGAAGAATTACTGTAAATGATTTAACAAACACAGGACATAGTTCATTGGAAGAAGCTGTTGTTACTATAATAAACAAAAACGAAAAAAGATTTGTTTCATTTTTCAATAAAGCTCAACCTATAACCAACCGTATTCACTCTCTACAACTAATACCTGGCATTGGAAAGAAGCTGATGTGGGAAATATTACAATCAAGAAAAAGCATGCCTTTCGTCTCCTTTAGCGATATAGAAGAGAGAGTAAAAATCTCGGATATAAGAAAAATGATTCTCAATAGAATTATGCAAGAATTAGAAGAAGATGAGAAACATAGATTATTTACAGCAACCCCAGATTCTGGACAAAGAAGGTAACACCAAAAATGGTTTGAATAATGGATTGCTGGACTTCCTCTTTTGAATTAAGAAAACATGTTTTAAATAGTTTAGGAGAGTTGAATATCACCCCTTCCAGACAAAGGGGGCAGAATTTTTTAATAGATTCTAACATTATCAACTACCAAATAAACCAAGCAAGTATACAACCTAAGGATATTGTTCTTGAAATTGGTGGGGGAATAGGGAACCTATCAAAATGTATTGCTAGTAAAGCTAAAAAACTGATTATTATAGAACATGATAAACGAATGATCTCATTTCTAACTAATTTTTTACAAGATTTTTCAAATGTGGAAATAATTCAGGGGGATGCTGTTAAAACAGAATTTCCAAGATTTACAAAATGTGTCTCCAATCTACCCTATCAAATATCTTCTCCAATAACATTTAAGCTTCTAGAATATTCTTTTGATTTAGCAATTCTCATGTATCAAAGGGAGTTTGCACAAAGGTTTTTTGCCAAACCCGGAACCAAGAATTATTCAAGACTGTCAGTAATGATTAATTTAAAGGCAATTTGTAGGAATCTTAAGACTGTTAAGCCAACTTCATTTTATCCACAACCCAAGATATATTCTTCAATAGTAGCTATTACAAAAAAAGATGAAGTTCATTTAGAGGATAACGAAGATTTTTCTGCATTTGTAAGAATGCTTTTTACAAACAAGAAAAAGACAATTAGAAGTATTTTGTTCAATATTATAAAGAGAAAAGAAAAGCAAAATATATTGATTGAGAGGAAAGTTTTAGAAACGTTTCAATTTATGGATAGACGGGTTTTTACAATGTCAATTGAAGAACTTCTGCAACTATATGGTCAATTGAAAGAAAGGATAGGCGAGGAACTTTGGTTAAATATGATTTCCCCAAATATGAAATAGAACTAGAATTAGATGATGAAGTCTATTTTCCTGCAGAAGATACTTTTTTTCTAATAGATGAAATAAAAATATCAAACAACATAGAGAAAATTGTGGAAATAGGTGGTGGTTCAGGGATCATATCTATTGTTCTTGCCAAAAGAAATCCCCATATTCAGTTTCTAATATCAGATATTTCCTTTAGTGCCACTAAAGCAATTAAGTACAATTTACAGTTAAACAGCATTCAGAATCAAGTTGACATTGTTTGTATGGATAAGCTTGAGGCAGTTCATTATCTCGACTCTGAAATCATTATCTGGAATCCGCCCTACTTACCAGATAATGAGGAAAGTGGCAACCTTTCGTCAATAAACAGGCTTATGTTAGTGGGGGGGAAAAAGGGCTATGAAGAGACATATGAGATGTTGGATTCTTTACGTAAAAACAAGGTTAATGCCAGTTTTTATACCATATTCTCATCTCTAAGCTGGCATGAAGATAATATTCAAGAATTAAAGAAAGATGGAATAGAATTAGAGATTATGAGTGAATTGAGCTTATTCTTTGAGAAACTATATTTAGTAAAAATCAATTTTTGTGAAAAAAATGACATATTATGAAACAAACATAAAACAAGATGTTATCTTGGTAGAACCCAAAATTGAAGGGAATATTGGTGCAATCGCTAGATTATGTAATAACTTTGCAATTAATAGATTAGTTTTAGTTGCACCTCAAGTTAATCATCTTGATGAGGAAGCTAGAAAGAGGGCTAAGCACTCAATAAAATACTTGGAGGAAGCTATAGTGGTCAATTCCATAGAAGAAATAAAGGAAAATTATTCGCTTCTTATAGGAACTTCAGCAAAGGCAGGATTGAGCTACAATGTATATAGACAACCTTCTTTTCCTTGGAATTTAAGTGAGATTCAAACCGTATCTCAAGGAAATATGGGTATAATTTTTGGAAGAGAAGATAGGGGTTTGTCAAACGAGGAATTACGATTATGTGATATTTTGGTAAATATTCCTATACCCGGGGATCATAGAGTTTTGAATATCTCTCAAGCTGTTGCAATTATACTATATGAAATATGGAAGGAATTGTCACAAACCGAAAAAAGGATTTCAGAAGAGAGGATTTCAACTAGCATTGAAAGAAAAATCTTATTTGACTTGGTTGAAAATTTAGTTGGTTTCCTACCGTACGAAGAGTACAGAAAACCTATTGCTTTTCACAGTTTTACAACTGTTGTTAATAGAAGCTTCCCAACTAGTTTAGAGATTCATTCATTAATTGGTATTTTCAAAACCATTCTTCATCAGTTGAAGAAATCAGGGGAGGAAGGATAGAGTTGAGACAAAAGGACATTGAAATGCTACTATCACAGGTTAGAACATTTCAAAAACCAAATATTAAACTAGAGCAATATCAAACTCCACCGCGTATAGCAGCAATGATTCTTTGGAGAGCTTATCAACTAGGACATATTGAAAATAAAGTTATAGGAGACTTTTGTTGTGGAACAGGAATGTTTGGAATAGGTGCTAAACAACTAGGTGCAAAAAAAGTGATTGGATTAGAAATTGATAAAGAAGCTTTAGAGATTGCAAAACAAAATGCAGCTAAACTGGAAGTAGACATAGAATTCATAGAAGAAGATGTAAGAACTACTGAGCGAAAGTTTGATACAGTTTTTATGAATAGTCCCTTTGGTGTCCAAGGAGGGATTAAAGATCAAGAGTTTTTACTTTCAGCTCTAAAAGCTTCTATGATATCTTATTCTATTCATCTTCATCAAGAAAGAAATATCATTTTCCTGAAAAGTTTCGTGAAAAATCACAACAAAGAAGTAAAAGAAATAATAAAAGCAGAATTTGAAATACCTAAAATTTACAGTTTTCACACAAAAAAACAGCATATTATAGAAGTAGCAATATTACAATGCAAATAACAAAAAAACTAATCTCTCATTTCTTCTTTTAGTAGTCTTCTTCTATAAACTGAATACTTTTTTTCTTTTTCTATAGAAAAACGAGCAGGTTGAGGAGAAACAACTCTGCCTTCACAATTTGGACATGTTTTGTCATTCAAGGTATAGGCTTTACATTTAGCACAGAAAAAGATAGATTTGGTCATTAAAATCTCCCTTTACTTTGATTCAACAACCTTAACAGAAGCTTTAACTGTTGACAGGGAATCCTCAATTGTAGAGACTACTTTAGACATTAATTCTTCTGCTAACTCGTAATCTCTTGCTGAGATTACGAATCTATACATGGGTGCCCCTCTTACATATATGTTCATATTGAGCTCTTTGTCTTCTGCTTCAATCTCTTCTCTAGATTTTCTTGCTTTATTAAGAGCATCTCTGATCGAATTAACTCCATTACCTTCCCAGCAAATTATCTCAAGATCTCTTGAAATCTCTACTTTGGGTATAGTCATATTCGTTTTTGCAATTTCAGTTAGCACTTTAGCCCACTCCTCAGATACACTTGCATCAGTAAAAACGCCCTCTCCACTGAATAATGATTCTTCAAAGGCTTGGTAGAAGCTTCCATAATATTCAGTACATAAATCTTCAACTTCAGCTCGAGCTGTTTCGAAGCTTATCTTCCTTATTTTAGCGCTCATCTCTAGAAGTGTTATAGCAGTTTTATATTTTTTAGTTTCTTCAACTTTCTTTCTTTTTAATCCGTCAGAAACTCTTTTTATGCTAATGTCAATTTGATTTTCTTTGACTCGCATAACCCTTCCTACAACTTTCTTACCCAACCTCATAACATTTCGAATGTTCCTCACCCAAGTGGAACTAACTTCAGATACATGACAATAAGCTTGTAAATCATCGTACTCATCAAGATCAACATATACTCCGTGATCGAAAATGCTCTTAACTGTACCAATTACTAAATCACCATATTCTGGAAGGTTTCTTCTACTCATATAAACCAGTAATCTCTCTATACTCTTTATTTAAAAAGGTACTTTCTTATCACAAAAATTAGATAATTACTTAAATAAATGGTACTAGAAAGTAAGCTGTGAAGAAATATATTAGAACAATAGGTATTGATGATGCAGCTTTTAGTAGAGAAAAGTCCTTGAAATGCTTTGTTTTTGGTGTTGTAGTAAGGGGTAATAATCTAGTTGAGGGTGTTTTAAGAACAGAAATAACAGTTGATGGTTTGGATGCGACAGAAAGAATCATCACTATGATAAAGGAAAGCAAGTTCCTAAATCAAGTAAAAACTATAGTTTTAGGAAGTGCAACGATAGCTGCATTCAATGTTATTAACATGGAGGAGATTTACCAAAAAACAGCTATACCAACCATATCAATATTACACACCCCTCCTAATGATGCAGAAGTTAAGAAAGCACTATCTCACCTCCCTGATTGGGAAAAACGTCTTGAAATTCTAATGTCTAACCCAAATCTAGAGAAGGTTGAATTCATAAATCAAAGCGGAAGAAAGTGCAAAACATATGTACAATATTTAGGGTTCAGTAATATTAATGAAGTGAAAAATCTGCTTCAAATAACAACCTACTCAAGTTGTGTTCCTGAAAGCCTCAGATTAGCAGATATAATAGGACAGAGTTTCAAAGATTATCTTTTATGAAACCAGAAAATTACTCAGTTATTCCAAGATTCTTACATAATTCATTTAGTAAAACTGTAAAAGCTTTTGAACATAATTCTCTTTCATTGGGTTCTAGTAAATGCTTGTTTATTGTAATGCTTTTTGTTAAAATTGAAATCATTTCAGTAATATTAATTGGGTTTCTTAGATAGATAAAGGCAATAAATGCTTCAACGGCATCACCCAGATCCCCAGCATTTTTCCTTGAGCCCACATACTTCCTTAAAGGAGAATCTCTGCATGCCTGTGCAAGACATTGATCCCAAACTTTTACACCCTGCAATTCTTTAGTAGCATTGCATACAGCTGCATTGTAAATGAAATTCACAACAGAATCTCCGAATTTAGCTAGTTTATTATTCAAAAGAAGTTCATTTAAATCTGGAGTAAATTCAAAGGGTGAGTCCAAAAGACTACCTCCTTACTCAATTTTTGCTTTGCATAACTCGACAAATTCCTTCGATTGTTTTTCCAATCTGTCTAATGCAAAATTTATAAAAACAAGAGGATCCGCAGTTTTCTTCTTCATTCTTACTTGAAAAATGACTGATTCATAGAAAGATTCATCTCGCCAGTACCCAGCAAAATCTACCTCTGTATCTTTTAGTAGCTCTTCACGTAAAAGATTAAATAAAGTGTGGGGGTCTGTAGCTTTGATGCTAAATTTTATGTAACCCTTTTCCTTTTTTAGAATGTTAATCAGCATTTCATTGCCTCTGAAGTTTGTTTTAATACTTGATTTAAATATCTTACCAGTCTAGACTGTTTTTTATTCTCTAAATAAAATCTTCTCTATCTCCGCATCTTTGTCTCTGGATTCAAGGTACTCAGTTTGCAAGGAATCTCCAGACAATTTCTCTATCAGTTCTGTAATACATTTCTCAGGATCATAGTTTATTGAGATAGTGTGTTTCTGCTTCTTGAAATATCCCATTTCCAACCCTTTATCAAGGATAAAGGAGGGGGAAAGTTCTGTACAGTAACCAACTGTAGCTAAAATTCTCTTCATTATCTGTGTTCTAACATTTAAAGGGGTTTCTTGTATTAATTCATGCATTGCTGACAAAATCTTCTGTACTTCTTGCATACTTGCTTTTGTAATTAAATTTTGATCCTTTACTGATGAAAGGATTTCCAAATGATTTAAGACTGTACTTATACTTTGTAAAGAGATGATTTTTGATCCAATTTGTTGTATAAGTTTCATATTATGAACATAATAACCATCAGCATTGAGAATTGCAGATTGATTAAACATTTTCGCAAGAATTTTAACTTTAATAGCAGACTGATTTACATTCTCCCTTTCTCCAAACAAAGAAATTTTGGATTTTCCTTTTCTATGTGTAAAAATGAACTCAACATAACGTAAGGAATCCGAGAGCAATTCTAGGAAGTATTCTAACAAATCTTTTCTTACAATATTAACATATATCTCTTTCTTGGTTGTTTTTGCCAAACTAATCACCAACCTAGTAATGAAAAATTAGTTTATGTTTTGAATGCTAATTTTCCACTTCCATAATCAATAGTGGTTGTTCTTTTTTCGAAATAAGAGCATTCAGAACATTTCAATTTGTCTCTCCCTATTTTCTCCAATTTCCTCCCACATCTTGAACAATTGGATAATATAACTCCAAGTTGTGAACCTATTAAAGATCCTTGTAAGGGAATGGTTTTAGAATCAATTACTTTGGCTCTAACAATATCTGCCAAACGTACTGCTTCATCTACTGAATCCAAATATTCTCTTGAGATTTGAGAGACATGGATAACCATTGTATAAGTTGGATAAACTTCCTTGTTATTGATATAGTTCACAGATACAGTTATCATTTGACGAGAAGCATTTACAATTCCACCAATTACTATATCACCATTTTTAGGAACAACTGTAGGTTTTGCTTTTGACATAACTGATATTTCATGTTTTTCAATATTTATGTTAACTTTTCCTGTTACGGCAGCATAGATATAGTTGCCTTCTGAAAATGTACCTTGTCCCCCTATAAATTCCTCTGTAACTGCTAAACGGGTTCCTGGAAAAACTAGCTCATCGGTATCCTTTATTCTATTGTAGATGTCTAATGTCATTCAGTGTCACATCTGTCTTTTAATAATGGAAATTGTATCGAGTAAAATATCTTTCCATTCTTAACATAGTTATGATTATACTAAAAACTGCTCTTACAAGCAAATCTAGGGGTTTCTACAGAACAAAAACTATTTAACTTAACTGGTATTCTTTCCGTTGATGGCAACACCAGAATTTGGTACTATTAGTGCAACAAGAATGGAGCTTCTTAATACAAGGTCTCGAATCAAGCTTGCTCAAAAAGGACATGATCTTCTTAAGGAGAAGATGGATGCACTAGTTATTGAATTATATGCCATCAAAGATGAAGTAAGAGAAGCAAGAAAACAAGTAGAAGAAGAACTAAGGATTGCGTATCAATCTCTTGCTAAAGCTGAGATGATTGTAGGTCCAGACAAAATTAGAGATCTTGCTCAATATGCACCTGCTGTTTTAGAAATTACTCCACAAACTGTTAGTATCATGGGTGTTAGATCACCTAGGTTTATTGTTAATGAGATTCAGAAGGAAGGAGAAGATGTGTTTTATGGTCTAACTAGTTCGAGTGCACAACTAGATAGGTCAATAGTTTATTTTCGCAAGTCATTGAAAACACTGATGGTTATTGCCGAGAAGATGACTTTACTTGAAAAACTAGCTGTTGAGATTAATAAAACTAAGAGACGAGTTAATGCTCTGAACTATATTTTAATTCCAAAATTACTTGCAACAGCAAAATTCATTGCAAGTACTCTTGAAGAACAAGAGAGAGAAACTTTTTCGAGATTAAAACGAGTAAAAGCAATACTAGAAGCTAAAAAGCAGTAAAACGCACGTTATGAAACTTGGTTAAACTTGCCAGAAGGCGTTTAACCGTCGTTTGAGTGGGTCCCCTACACGTGCGGTGAGGGGAAGGAATCGGGAGGAAGAAAGATACCTTTGAGGGAAGCGATATTCTGAGCGGCATTACTATGTGTATTGACCTGTTGACCACACTTCTTGCATGGAGCAACATCATATTGACCTTTTTGACGAGCAAGAATACCCCCACACCGGTAATGAACGGTACTGGTGTGATAAGGAGGAACTGTCTCTAACTGGACATCATAACCTAATTCCAAAGAAGCTAACCACACAGCTTTTTTGTAAATGAACAAACTGTCAGGCATGGTGTAAATAGCTTTAGCTAAGGCACCTTTAGTGCCAGTGGGATCAGCAGTTAAACGTTCAATCTTGAGTACTTTTGTCTGTTTTTTCACCAGAACAGCTGCGAGAAAATGGGGAAGACGACGAGTGATTTCGCAAAGAAGGCGATGACGACGAGTATAGACACGATTGAGCTCAGATTTAAGTTTGCAACTACCTCGGGAATCATACTCTTTTCGTTTACGGAGGAACCCTCGGTTGAGTTCATCAATAACTTTTGTACTGAGATGATCATATTGCTCTGCTAAGTTTAGTAAATCTGGAGGGAGAGAGACAGGGATGTTAAACACTATCATGTATTGTCCTAAGCGGTTGATATCTAGTCCTAGGATAGACGATTTCTTTGCAGGAATCGTTGCAAGATAGCGGTGAAGAAGTTTAGCTGAATGGAAACAAGCATGCGCTCCTTCGAGTACCACATCCACCCGAGGTTTATAACTTGGCGCTTGTCCACTGCTCACTTGGAACACTTTGATGCTGGCACCATTTCTGATATATTCTACTACCTTCAGTGGAAAATGAACTTGAGCAGTTAATTTCTGCTTTCCTTTACTTGGAAAACCGAGTTCAATCCTTCCTTGCTTCTTAATCTGGTCAGTCAATTCTTGTGCATTCCCTTGGCGGGTGATAACATAGTTTTTCTTCATTAACAATTTTATTGGTAATCTTCCTTTCTTTTTTCGTTTAAATGGTAGGGGAACAACATTAGCTATAGGTAGCACCTTGACTAACTGAGGGACACTCTGCATGTACTGATCAAAGAGTGTGAAAACGATTATCTGCCTAACGGCTGAAAAGAGTTTTCGGGAAGGTTTACCTATTATTGCTGCTAGTTGTTCTGCGAGATCTTTGAGACTTTTCCATCGAGAATCTTGAGGACTATTTATCCATGAGGTGAGAAAAGGGACAACTATCTGTTGTTCTTTCTTTAAGAGCTTGAGTTTCTTCAGAAACGCTTGTTGATTCTTGGTCAGTTGTGGGATAAGGGAAAACTCGTGCTGTTGATAAAACAGCGTATCATCTAGAGCTTGAAGTACTTCAGATTGCGAACATGTTGGGAGGAGGGTGTTGAATTCTAGGAAGTCAGCAAAATAGCTGGAGTAATGTTTTTTTCTCCAATAGGAATCGGTTTGTGTTCTGGTACTAGTAAGAAGATTGATAATATATCTTCTCTTTAGTCTCCAAAAGTTCTCTAGACTCCGTTCAGTGTAAGGGGAACGACCAAAAATCAGCCATTCTATCAATTGTAGAGGGTTTTTTAGCAGAAAGTTGAGTAAACCTTGTACTTTCTTCTCCTTGTCTATTTTTCCTTTGATAGCTATATACAGCCAATGAAAGGCACTTTCTGCAATATTCGGACTTTGTCCTACTGCTTTGCAGAGTTGACGAGTGAAGAATCCTTCTTTCGGATTGGTTCTGTAGAGTTCCACCGCTTGTGTAATCACTTGTGGCGTTAGTAGTTGCTCCTGTTGGTCTTCTAGTGTTCTTATCCTCTGATTAATCTCTTCTCGTTGGGATTGGTCTGCACAGTTGAGCACTACTTGATAACTTCTCATCACTCCCTTTGATGCGGTGGGAAGAAGTGTTTGTAGTTTGCTTGTTGTCTGTGTGACCAATGTGTCTCAGTATCTAATCCCCAAAATGGTATTTAAACTCGACAAACTCTCATTGTGGTGGTGGTGTAAACCTTTTCTCTGCTCGTTCGTCCCTTAAGCAATATCGGTATACACTTTCTTAAGCTTCCCTCCTTGCTGCTGAGCAAAGGTCTTTAGTTGCTCTTGTTGCCTTTCCTGTTCTTTCTTTTGTTTAGTTGCACTCACTCTCGCATAACCCAGTACGATTCTTTCCTTTGTTTCTCCTTCTCCGTTCTCTTTTCTCCCTTCCAATTGGGTTAGTTTATATCTTCTGTGTCCTCTCATGGTTCTTTCAACTGGAAGTAGTTTTCCCTCTTTTTCCCATCTTCGCAAGGTACTTGAAGGTACTCCCTTTAATTCTGCAGCTAATCCTATTCTTACTCGCATACTCTCTTTTTAGTTTTCTTTGCTGAAGAAAGTTGTTCTAGTTTTTTTTCTTCATAGGTAAGATTGAACAAGTTTTCCCTCCTCAGCATTAAAACGGTTGTTTATCGAAAAAATGCAATGTTGTTCACACAAAGGGACAATATTTTCTAGATATTATCTTCTTTTTTAATTGGACACTTTGACAGAGTTTATTAAGTATAATCTAATAACTTAATAGACAGAGAAACAAATAAAAGGATTATAACAATAATAATTCAGAGGCAAGGATATGTCGCTTATAGATTGGTTTGAGAATTTACCTCCAGCAAGTTTAACTGATCCAGGAGTGAAGATGCTAATTTACCTTTTAGTCATTTTTACATTTCTAAGTGCACTTGTAGTGTTCATTACAACAAGAGTATATCGAAAGAAAGAAGGCCCTTCTCTCCTTGATTTAGATATGGATTCAGATCTACCCACACCTTCTGATATTCCTCCTTCAGAACGTATTGCTATTCTTAAAATTGAGAAAACAAAGTTCGAGGCAGCACAGCAAGCTTTGTCTGGTGCTCATAGGAAGAAGGATATCAGTGAATCAGTGTTTGGTAGACTATCAGTAAGATACGCTTCAGATGTTAAGAAAATTGAAGATGAGATTGAAAAGACAGCAAGAGAAGCTGAAGTTTCTCAACTTGAAGAGGAACTAAAGAAGATGCAGGGAGATTATCTGAGTAAAATAAAAGGTGAAGAGAAAATAGATGTTCCTTCAGCTACTCCAGCAACTGCACCTCCAACTCCCCCAGCTCCCCCACTAGCCGTTAAACCGGTTAAGCCTCCAAAAACAAAAAAGAGGAAAAGGGGAAAAGCTGTTGCAACACCCCCAGCACCACCATCACCAGCTGCACCCCCAGTAACTGGAAAAGCAGCCCCTCCACCACCTCCAGGTGTGGGTAAGACACCACCACCTACAGCAGTTCCAAGTCCACCAATGCCAACACCAATACCAACTGGTGCACCAGCTACAACACCTTCAATTCCAGCGCCAACTGTTCCAACTCCAAAACCACCAGGTGTAGTAGCGCCTCCAGCAGCTGCTCCAGCAGGAGGAGAAGGAGAAGGGGATTTGTTTGCTAAGAGCACATCAATAGCAGCTCTTCGAAAAGAGATGTTAAAAGAATTAGACAGATTAAAAAAATTCATGAGTGAACAGCAATAAAATTTGCTCCACTGGTAAAATTCTCGTCTGCAAAGGAATGAAAATAGAGAATATTTTCTACTCCTCTTATTTTTATTTTACAAAATTAATGATAGTAAAAAGGTTTTAATTTGTTTTAACTAAATTGTCTTCAGTTCTGATTAACTCGAAGTGACTTAATGATGAATTCAAAAGATTCAAAGTTCTCTGATCAAGAAAAAGCTAAGTTTTTTGCTGCTCAAAAAGCAGCGAAAGAATTCATTTATGATGGATTTGTTGTAGGAGTAGGAACCGGTTCAACAGTGAAGTACTTCATTCAACAATTAGGAGAGCTTGTTGATAAAAATGAATTGGAAATAATCACTATCCCATCGTCTGCAGAAACTCATCTTGAATTGGTTAAAGCAGGATTACCTGTTTCAACGTTACTTGAATATCCTGAGATAAACATCTATGTAGATGGTGCAGATATCATTACAAAAGATTATGTTATGATTAAGGGTGGTGGGGGAGCTTTAACACTGGAAAAAATAATAGCAAGAGCTTCTCAAGAATTCTTAGTAATTGCAGATAGCTCAAAATATCCAAGAGATCTGTTAAGCTATCCCGTTCCTGTAGAAATCATAAAACAGGCAATCATAACAGTTCTTCAACCCATATTCAATCTAGGAGGAGAACTTCAGCTTAGATATGGTTCAGGAAAGAAAGGACCAGTTATAACAGACAATGGTAACATTATAGGAGATATAACTTTCAAACAAGAATATAATCCTTTTAACATGGAGATGAACCTGAACAACATTGCTGGAATCGTTGAAAATGGACTATTTCCTTCCGATGCAGATAAAATCATAATTGGTAAAAAAAATAATGCAAAGTTGATAAAGAGGGATTCATAACCTACAATAAAGCTGTTATGGTATCTCCTTTGTGATGAGCTTCCATGAGCATCTTACCGATTTCTGTATTTTTTACTACACTTATCTCACTAGTTTTACCAACTGTTAATTGAGTCAAAGGTGATCCATTTACTGCTAGAATAACATCTTTACCTATACAAACACTAGGAAACACAAGATTAAGTTTACCTTTGGACGGATACATATCAATGACAAATTCCATTTCTTCTTGTTCGTTAAATGATTTTACAGTTATTGATAATCCCAATTTCTGTTCTATTTCATCTATATTACGTCCATCCTTTCCAATTACACGGGGTTTATCTTTATTTGAAACAAATAGGGTAAGAGAATTAGGTGGATCAAAGTCAAAAGTAAAATCATAAACAGAATATTGTTTGAGAACCTTTTGTATTTGACCAGAATTAGCTGTGATTGTTTTACCTGTTTTTGAGTGTTTCATACTTAGTTTTTTGAGAGGTGAAACAACAATTTGTTCTCCAAATGTATAAATTTCATATTCATCCTTATTTGTGTGAAAATCTTTAACCTTAATTACAGGACGACTTAAATCACGTTCAGTAAATCCTTTTGGCATTGTTACTGTAAGCTCAAGTGTATAAACTTTCGATATTTTCCCTTCAGAAATGAAGATGATTGTGTCGACAATTGATGGGATAATACCTAAATCAACTCTCTTGATGAATCTTTGAATACCATCTATAGCTTGAGTAGCATGAACAACCCCAAGCAACCCTACTCCCGCTAAACGTAAATCGGAATAGGTTTCGAAATCCTTAGTTCTTCGCAATTCATCATAAATTACATAATCGGGTCTCATTAAAAGAACCAAATCTGCAGATGCAGAAATATCTCCTTCAAAACCGGACATTTGTGTTATTCTGTTGTCCACTTGAAGATCTCTTGGATTTTCAAAAGTTTTAACAATTTTATCTTTATCAGCATAAAACTCAGCCATTGCTGTAGCAAAGGTACTTTTTCCAGCACCAGGTGGACCTGCAATGATTATTCCTTCAGCTTGTGTTTCTATCCTTTCAAGGAGCTTTGAATCAATTTTATAATCCCTTAAGGTTAGTTTTATAATAGGTCTAACTGCAGTAATTTCCATTGCATCACTGAAGGGTGGTCGAAGTATAACAATTCTAGTATTTTTCAACTGGATTACTGTTGTTCCATGTTGGTCAGATTCTATGAAACTATCTTTTTCTCTAGAAGCCCTTTCAATTACATCTTTTGCTAGTTCATCTAATGTCTCGCGAGTTAGAATTGGTTCTCCTTGAAGAGGTACTAATTGAAAATTGCCAGGGAGTCCTTTTTTTGCCAGAGGTAAGTTATTTTCTCTTAGATGTATAGACATAGTTTGTTCATCAAAATAATCTTCAACTTTCTTTCCCAAACTTTTTGTTTCCTCTTTCATGAAAACAACTGCTAATCCTTCAGCTTTTCCTATCTCGGCCATTACACGGTCTGAAGTTATTAGAATTGCATCATATTCAGCTGCCAGTTCTCTAATTTGGGCATCCAACTCACCTATTGATGCACCTCGAATCTGGTTATATGTTGGTCTTTGACCATCAATAATCATGTTTATACCTCGTTTTGCACAAAAATCTCTCATACGTTGTAATTCTTCTAAAGCTGTCATACCTGTTGTTTTATCTTGATTTGCCATATTTTCAATTTCAGCTATCACAACACGAGAAAGAACTATTGATTCAATATCTTCTTTTTCAGCAAGATATTTTAGAAACTGACCATTGATTATTGTTGAAGTATCTGGGACGTAATGCATAATAAAACCTTAACCATCGATATCTATTTTTGTGAATTCTAATTCACTTACACTATAGTAAGAAACATCTCCTAAACTATCTATAACGGCGAAAATTAACTGTTTACTGATTTCTTTTGCTTGTGAAACAATTTGATCAATATCGTCAATATCAAACATTATACCTTCTACCATTGTAACAACTAATGCCAAATGTTTGGCTTTGTTTGGTGTTGCTCCTCTCTCATATAACTCAAAGTATTTTCCAGTTTCTGAGTGTTCTTTTACTACATAACCTCTGTTCCTTAGGTCTTTGTATAACAAAAAACGAACCAAGAAATCTGGAATTTTGTTTGAAAAATGCGCTACTACATCTGATAAAGGCAAAGAAGCTTCGTTTTCGCCTTTCACATCTATTTTTTTCCTTTCTAATAATAGAACAGTCTCATATGGACTGAGCTTAACATTACCAGATTTAGTATGTTTTCCAAACCAACCTTGACTATAGATAGAATTACCTTCTTTATCATTTATCAAAGCGTATTCATCATGGAGTTTAGCAACGATAACCATTTTCCTAGTAATAGTGAAAGGGAGATAATATTAAAAATTGGTGTTGAAAGATATTTTAGATTTAATGAAACTAAAGAAACAACTGCAAACTTTGTTAGAAGACAAACTTGATGGTGAACTAATGAATAAGTTGCCTTCAGGATACTCTATTATTGGAGATATAGCAATTTTCAGACACATTGATCAAGAATTGAATTATTATAAACAAGATATTGGAAATATCGTTATTGATATTGATCCTCAAGTTAATGTGGTTATAGAGCAGTTTTCAACTGATTCAAATTATCGTAAACCTCAAATCATCCATCTTGCAGGGGAAGAGAGAACTACTACTAAACACACGGAGTATAGCACTATTTTCAACATCGATGTTGCGAAGATTACTTTCTCTCCGGGGAATAAAGGAGAAAGGGGATATCTCATTAACACAGTAAAGAATAATGAAATAATTGTGGATATGTTTGCTTGTGCTGGAAACCTATCTCTTCCAATTGTCAAGAATAATTCCACAGTCAAATGTTATGGTATAGAGATGAATGTGGAAGCTTACAATTTCCTTGTGAGAAATATTGAGGAAAACAAAATTAAGGAAAAATATTTCCCAATCCTTGGCGACAATAGAGATAAAACTCCCAAAGATATCGGGTCAAGAGTTTTAATGGGTTATTTTGAAAGTGATACCAAGCAGCTCTTTAGAGCTGTGAATGCCATTAATAAAAAAGGATGGATCCACTACCATACAATCATCCAAAGAGGAAAAATTGAAGATGCAGTAAAAGCAGTTACATCACAAATCAAATCTCTAAAATGTGAATTTAGTATAAAAGAAAAGAGACAAATAAAGAAATTTTCACCAAGATTAATTCACTATTGTTTTGACTGTTTTGTTCAGAAATAATCGTTTTGAGCTCTTTTGAGATTTATGATATCATTTTCATTATTACCTCAAACCTATCCTCCTTTAGCAGATATAATAAGAAATAACATCTTAACTAGGTTAAAGGAGAGATGTTTGGTTTCAGTTAGAAATGAAATTTTCGACGGAAGAACTAGAAGATATTTTCAATTATCCGATAAGGGAGAACTATTTCTTGAAGCAATGTTAAAGGACTGGGATCAAGTTGTTATTTCATTTAATGAAGCTCAAGAAATAAGCAAAAATCAGTAATTTCGATTCTCTTAATTATAATAATTCTTATTATCTGTAAGGTTAGATTTTCAATGTATGCAAAAATTAGAAAAACCTACTACTTTTGATTTGAGACAGATTCAGAGTATAGCTGATTTTCAATTTGGAAAAGGAGCAGGAGACATATTGTTCACAGAAGATACACTGGTTGAAAGATCAAGAGGTACTAACAGAATCAGGTATATCTATAGGAAAAATGAAAGAATCTGCTCTTTTCGCGTACGTGATGGATTTTTAGTTCCTTCTATTTTAGGGGGTGAAATACTTCACAAAAATAATTTTGGTTTCAAAGTTATTGTTAATGACGATGCTGAACCCTTTGTAAGAGATGGTAAAACTGTTTTCTCTAAACATGTTGTAGATGTTGATGATGATATTTCTGCTAAAGATGAGGTTATTATTACAAATCAGAAGGGAGAATTCCTAGGTATTGGTACAGCAAAAATCCCTGGAAAACTAATTAAAGAAATGAAATCTGGAGTTGCGATTTCTACCAGAAAAGGAATAGGAAAAAAAAAGTAACCTACTATTTGGTTTTTAATCGGACTATAGCTCCAGCTAAGTCTCCGTTTTCTTCTTCAAGTGCTTTTCTTGCTTTTTCTTCTGAAACACCAGCTTGAGCCATTACTAGTTCAACGTCTGAATCAGTAAAATTAACTCCCGCTACTGCACCATCTCCAGTACCCCTAGGTCTATCTGTTCCTGGCCCCACTATTTGAAATGTATCTGATTCCACCATACCAGGAATAAAGGCTTTCATAACTGTTGGAGTGTAAATCACTGTTTCCTTATCAGCGAAACGTATAATGACCTCTTCAACTCCTTCTAGTTCAATTTGTCTCATCCTTGCTTGCATTCTTTTTGCATCTCGAGGAGACATAGGTCTTCTTCCACTCATTTTAATCACGTTCATTTAATCATTTGTTTTTTTATATTCTTCTATTTGTTCATCAAACACCACTTCTTTAGGTGCCCTATTTTTTAGAAAAATCCTTCCCACCCAAGCAATGAACAATAGTGCTATTGAAATAATAATGAAAACAGTAATAGCTAATCCAAGATAAGCATCAAAAAGTCGGTCTTCCCAGATTATGGGCATTATGATTGTCCAAAATAAAAGAAACCCAACAATTGACAGTGAACCAAAAATCATCACTAAACCAATTATTTTATCATTCATTGTAATATTCTCCAACAGAAATAAGAGATAAC